>JAKMEV010000326.1:0-2353 GCA_022425785.1 Akkermansiaceae bacterium
CCTCCCAGGTGGAAGCGATTTTGATGAGAATGCGATCCTTGGAGATGCCTTCTTTTTCGTAGGCGGCGATGAGTTCCTTGGCTTTGGCGATGGTGCCGGCAGTGTCGAAAGAAAGACGGGCGTCGACCTCGGTGGAAACACGTCCAGGAACGATCTTAAGGATTTCCAAGCCAAAGAGAATGAGCACGCGATCCATGATCGCTTCGATCAGAGTATCGCCGGAAAGACCGGAGTCCCTGTGCTCGGCAACCGCTTTTTCAACGATTGATTTGTATTCGGGCTTGCTGGCAGCTTGAAGAATCAGGGAAGGGTTGGTGGTAGCGTCCTGGGGCTGATATTCCTGCATCGAGGCGAAATCACCAGTGTCGGCGACAACTGTGGTGAATTCTTTGAGACTGTCGAGTTGAGATGACATAACGAGGTTTGAATGCCCCCGATGACTGGGAGAGGCAAGCATTTCTTAAAATAGTCTATTTTCCAATAGACTCCACTTGCAGGCGGTTACCAAGAATCGATCCTCGGCGGTTGGCGTTCGCAAATAAAAGAAATGAGCCGAATTGATCGGCTCATGTGGTTGAATCACTGGTTTTTCCAGAGGAATCTTATTCCATCTCTTTAGCCTCCATAGCCGCAGTGTATTGGCGCTCTTCGTCGTGCGAATGGATGCGGAGACTGACCTGCATTCCTTCACGCTCGGCTGCGGCTTTGATCATGCTGCGGATAGTGGAGGCGGTGAAGCCCTGGCGTCCGATGAGCGTGGCAACATCCGGTTGGCTGAGAACGAGACGAAAGTTCACCTTGTTTTCGCCCGAGTTTCCAATCCGAAGCTCGGCGAGCTTGGGGTCTTTGATGAATTGCAGGGCGATATACTGGATGAAGTCCTTAATTTGTGCGGTAATCTGTTCCATGGTGAAAGGTTTTTCAGGAGTGTGAGATGTGCAAGAGAGAATGAACAGGAATATTTCCAGAGTAGACGAAAGGTCGAGCTTTCGGTTATTCCGGCGAAATGATGAAAGCTGGAGCTTCCATCGACCTTAAAAAGGCATCTTAGGGCCTTTGCCGTTTCCGCCGCCAAGGAGGTCTTCGAGGCCGTCCATGCCTTTCATGTCGGGCATCCCTTTTCCGCCACCGCCCATGAGTCCTTCCATGCCTCCGCCGCCGCCCAGGCCGCCGAGCTGTTTCATCATGTCCTTCATTTTGCCTTTGGATTTCATCATTTTCTGCATCTGGCCGAACTGCTTAAGGAGCTGGTTGACTTGCAGGAGAGTAGTGCCGGAGCCATTGGCGATGCGCTTGCGGCGGGGGGCCTTAATAATGATGGGTTTGGCGCGTTCTTTTTTGGTCATGGAGAGGACGATGGCTTCCATTTGCTTGATTCGTCCGTCGCTGAGGGCTCCGGTGGGGAGTTGCTTTTTGATTTTACTGAAGCCAGGAAGCATACCGAGGAGGCCTTCGAGTGGTCCCAGGTTTTGGATCATTTTCATCTGATCGAGGAAGTCGTTGAAGTCGAACTTTCCGGACTGAAGTCTCTTGGCGGACTTCATTGCTTCCTTTTCGTCGATCTTGTCGGCGACCTGCTCGACCATGCTGACGACGTCACCCATGCCGAGGATGCGGTCGGCCATGCGGTTGGGGTGGAATTCGGCGAGGTCGTCGATTTTTTCCCCTTCACCGATGTATTTGATTGGGCGTCCGGTCACGGCGCGCATTGAGAGGGCGGCACCGCCGCGGGCGTCACCGTCGAGTTTGGTCAGGATTAGGCCGGTGATGCCGATTTCCTGATCGAAAGTCTGGGCCACCGAGACGGCCTGCTGACCGGTGGCAGAGTCGGCGACGAGGAGGGTTTCCCCGGGTTTCAGGAATTTGTGGAGCTTCTTGAGTTCGTCGAGAAGCTGCGTGTCGAGTTCCTGGCGGCCGGCGGTGTCGAAGATGACGACCGTGCCATTTTGGGTCTTACTCCACTTCAGCGCCTTCTTGGCGACTTTGACGAGATCTTTTTCGGTAGGGTCGGGAGTGTAGCAGGGAACGTCGACCTGCTCGGCGAGTTTGGCCAGTTGGTCGATGGCCGCCGGTCGATAGAGGTCGAGCGCAACGAGAAGGGGACGACGGCCTTCTTTCTTGAGGCGGAGCGCGAGCTTGGCGGCGGTGGTGGTTTTACCGGCACCGTTGAGACCGCAAAGAAGGACGTATCCGGGGGCGTTGAGATTAATGGGGGCCTGGTCGCCACCGAGGAGGTTGGTGAGCTCGTCCTGGAAGATTTTGACGATCTGTTCTCCGGGTTTGACCGACTTAAGAACGTCGGTTCCTTGGGCCTTGATGCTGACGTTGGCGATGAATTCCTTGACGACACCGA
>JAKMEV010000161.1:0-2054 GCA_022425785.1 Akkermansiaceae bacterium
GACCATCGGAGTCAGTTTGATTTTCTGAGAGCTTTCTGTGGCAGCTTTCACCTGCTCTCCCTCGGGAGTTTCGACAGGACCGGAACTGTCTCTTTCATCTTCAGCCGCATCGTCATCTGCTACGGGACCAGTCAGATCGCCTTCATCATCAGCAGCCTCAACCGCTCGAGCGATGGGATTGCGAAGGTCTTGATCTTCATCTTGATCTTCATCTTGATCTTCATCTTGATCTTCATCCTCATCTTCATCCTCACTTTCTGCAGCTCCATCAGGCAAAATCGGCGAAATGTGATTGGTGTCTGGAGAATAATCTGGCTGCTCTTCCTCCTGATCCAGGGGTTCAAAAATAGCGCTGTCCCCCTCCTCCTCTTCGGGCTCTGCTTCAGCATCTTCAGCAGTAGGTTCCTGAGCGTCATTCCCAGGTGCTTCAGGCTCCTCCGGCTCTAGAGAGAATGGAGTAAGTTCTTTTGCTTCCTCCTTCTCTGAAGCTTCTATCGATTGAGCAAGTGGGCTAATGGGCGCAGGCTCAACCTTGATTGTGGCGACACTGGCTCCAATGCCAGTTGAAGCAGCACCAGAACTCACGGAAGAAGTTGACTCTTTCTCAGAATCTGCGCTTTCCAGCTCCTTCTTCTTCCCGGAATCCGGCCCGGCGATCGAACTGATAATTGTGACAGAAAGGCTGTTTGAAAGGCGTGGATCAGTTCCTGTTCCAAATAGAATCTGTGTATCAGAGCCGACGTGCTTCGTGATTTCTTCCATCACCAACTGCACTTCATAGAGAGTCATGGAATCACCACCAGCGACCTGAACAAGAACAGCGTTGGATTCGCCGAGCAATTTACCACGATCGAGAAGAGGACATTTGAGAGCCTGCTCCACCGCTTCCAGAGAACGATTGTCACCTTTCGCAAGTCCGTAACCAAAGAGGCAACGAGAGTCGTCGGAGTCGAGAGCAGAAAGAAGGTCGTCCATTCCGATCCGAATAATTCCCGGACGGAAAACGACGTTCATCGTAGCGCGAATGCTCTGGCTGATAATCTTGTCGGCTGCAGCAAACGCCTGTGCGACACCGTCCCTAGGCACGATCAATTCGCCCATGCGATCGTTATCGAAGGTGACAACCGCGTTGGCATACCGAGCGATCGCTTCGAGAGCGTCTGTCGCCTGCCCCGTTCGGCGCTCTCCCTCAAATGTAAAGGGCATGGTCGCGAACACGACAAGGAATACACCCTCTTCGCGAGCAATCCGGCACACCTCAGGGGCGGCACCAGAACCGGTTCCACCGCCGAGACCAACGCAAAGAAAAAGCATCCCATTTCCGCGAACGGCCTCACGGATTTCATCGACCGCTTCAAGAGCAGCCTGGCGTCCCAGCGAGGGATCGCCTCCTGTACCCATACCTTTCAGCAAGGTCGAGCCGAGTTGAATTTTGTCTGAGGATACTGAGGTTGTCAGAGCCCGAACATCAGTATTCAAAGTGAGCAGCCGAGCATCGTCACTGCCTTCCAACGCCATTCGGTCGAGGACATTGGCACCAGCGCCACCGACACCGATCACCTTGACACCGGCATTTGCCTCCGCGGGAATTTCGCCGGAATCGGCTTGATCATATTCAATCATAGGACTTTTAACTTCCTTAAGGTGGCAAAAATGTCAAATAACACTTTGGGTTTTAGGTCAGTCACTTACCTCCTCCAAAAATCTTTTCGAACCTTTGGCCCAACTTACTGAGGGCACCTGATTTAGGACGCTGTTCGTCGAGCAGCTGAGCGTAACGAATCAATCCTACAGGTGTCGCATACTGCGGGTTCTCAAAAAGCGCGCTTGGCCCCGACATGGAAGCCGAGCCTGATTTCTGAACGGGAACTCCAAAAAGGTCCGAAGCGACCTCATCGAGACCGTTCATGAGACTGGACCCTCCGGTCAGAAAAATCCCTTTACCCAGCTTTGGCAGCAACCCTTCCTCCTTTAGGGGCTCAGCAACCACAGACAATAACTCTGTCGCGCGGGCATTCATGATCTGGTTAAGCAACTCCTGCTCTACAGTCTTG
>JAKMEV010000347.1:0-4912 GCA_022425785.1 Akkermansiaceae bacterium
ATCTATTTCTTGGACCCGATCGCCTTCGCCGTCGCAGGAGGGAGCCACTACTACCTCAGTATCTTTTTCGCCTTCGCCACCCTGCAGCCTCAGTTTGTATTCCGCCTTTTCTTTATCTTACCTGTTCCAGTTTGGTTGATCGCGGCCCTCGCTGGGCTGAGCCTTGTTGGGAATAGCATTCGAATGCCGATCTTTGCCGCCTCATTTCTAGGACCACAAATTATTTACCTCGCTTGGGCTACTCCCAGGCTGATTAGGTGGATGCGTAATCGCGGGAAGCTCCGGGTTCGTAGGGCCAAATTCGAATCTGGCCGACCGTCAGGAGAGCAAACGCTCCACCGCTGTGCCGAATGCGGTAAAACAGAAATCTCGGACCCTGAATTGGATTTCCGCGTCTCACCAGACGGCGAAGAGTATTGTCTGGACCATCTCAAAAAAAGCGACAAGGGTTCCGCGCCATGAGCGAGCTGCAATTTTCTCCACGTCCCGACAAAAAGGAACTCGACGAATCACTGGCCTTCAGCCCGAAATTCGATTCGGACGGTCTCATCGCAGCAATGGCAATCGACCACGAATCGCGTGAACCCTTGATGCTGGCTTATATGAATGCCGAAACTCTTAAGATGACCATGAGAAAGGTGAGGCCGTTTACTACTCACGCTCACGTCAGGAAATTTGGCACAAGGGAGCCACCTCCGGCCATACTCAGAAAGTTCACGAAATCCGCACCGATTGCGATCAGGACGCGATCATTCTCTACGTCACTCAACAAGGTGCCGGAGCCTGCCACACCGGACGTCGCTCATGCTTCTACCGCGCTGTGAGTTTCCCTGAAAACAATCCCGTTGATCTGAAATTTGTAGATGACGAAAAAACCTTCGACCCCGACGCAGTCTATGGCGCTTAGCCCTGGCTCTCGACCACTTCCCTGAGCTTTTCCTGAAACTCCACGACATCTGCTTCGCTGGGTTGATAACCCTGCGTGTCAGGGTCCATGGCAAGACGCCCCTCCTGGTCGATCATCCATTGCCCACCCTGCCCGTCGCTAAAAACAACAGCGCCACTGATCACAGATCCCTGAAGAGGATCTTCGTGAATGCTCACTGAAATATTGCCAGTAGGCCCTGAGCCAGGCTCCTTGATTTCCACCTCCGGAACGACCTCTGGCTTCGGCTCTTCCTCAACCTGAAACTCCAAGCCAAGATCCAGCGAGAGAAATCTCGTATCCATATATGTCACGATATGACCAAATTCGCCCTCCAGGCGCTTTTGGACATCAGCCATTTGAGCACCTTCTTCAACCCATGAGTGGATTTGCTTCACTTGCTCTTCATTAAGATCCCTGACACTGAACATGGCCGAGAACTATCGGGACATGCAGGCAAACGGAAGCTCCATTTTAATTGAATCGAGCTCCCTTTTTTACAAACTTCAACATTTGCTCTTCCTGATCTTCAATTGATTTCACCAGAGCCAGTTGTGTTCTACAACGATCAAGGTTCTGCCCCTCCCGGTTAACCCGAAAATACACATCTCCTTCGAGATAGTCAGTTAAAAACCGCAGAGCGACTTCAAACGAAATCAACTTCCCGGAAAACGGCAAAAGATTCACCTCAAGCGGAGACAGGAAATTGCGGGCAGTTTCCAGATACCCTTCCACAAGCGCTTCAAACATCGGCATCCGCATCTCCACCTTTTCGAGATCCGTCTCATCCTCCGCGACCGGACTGGTCGCGGTTCTCACCAAATCCCCAAAATCGTAAAGTGTCAGTCCGGGCATCACGGTATCAAGATCAATCACGCAAACAGCCTCGTCAGAAGCCTCATCGATCATGACATTATTCAACTTGGTATCGTTGTGGGTGATGCGCTCATTCAACCTCCCCTTCTTGAGATGATCCAATAGAACATGGACGATCTCCTCCCTTTTAATAATGAAATTAATTTCCTCGCTGACTAACTTCACTCGATCAAAGCGATCCTCCTTAATCGCCTTCATCAGCTTGCCATACCGACTCGGCGTATTATGAAAATCCGGAATGGTAATGGAAATCTCGCTGGGAGAGAGATCGCTAATCAGATCCTGAAAAGCTCCGAATGCTTTCGCGGCCTGGTAAGCCTGCCGGGTATTTTCAACAATGTCGTAGTTGCAACAACCCTCAATGTAGTTGTAACAACGCCAAACACCTCCCTCCGGTCCTTCGACAAAATCCTTTCCATCCCGTCCAGGATACAAATTGAGTGTTTGCCCGCCAAAGTCACGCTTTCGACGAAACACCTTTCGATTAATGTGCTTTGTGACCTTGGAGATATTCCGCATCACAGAATGCGGATCAGGAAAAACCTGCTCGTTGATCCGCTGCAAAACATAGCGCGAGCGTTCACCGTCGTCGTTCACATATTCCGCAAGGTAGGTCACATTAATCAAACCGCTGACGATCTCCTTCCCGCCCACAAATGTCCCATCAATTGCAAATTGCGAACTAATCTTGGAGATTTCCATGCCCTTTTTAGTCATGAGAGGCCCCTCAAATACCTAAGAATTCTTAACAAATCAAGGCAAGACCCTCATTCATGTGCAACTAAGCTGACACCAGTTCGTATCCTTCCCGACCATCCTTAACCACCCAGCCTTTTTCCAACAGCTCATCGCGCAGTCGGTCCGATGCCGCCCAATCCTGATTCCCCCTCGCCTGCCAGCGTTCTTCAGCGAGCTTTTTAATCTCATCCGGAGCTATTTTCTTCACCGCTTCTGGCAAGATAAGCCCGAGGGACGCCAGCACCGAGTAAAAGCCAAACCAGTCGGCTTCTGACTCAGCGGCTTTGAGATTCCCAAACAACTCACCAATCGCTCCAGCCGTATTAAGATCATCATTGAGCTTTTGCAAAGCACCCGCAAAGACTCCATAATCGCCCCCTTTCAAAATCTCCTTGTAGGCGGGAGCTGGTTTGCCTTCGGCAGCCTTGGCGAGTTTCCCCAGAGCCTCCCGACCCGCATGAAGCGAATCGAGACCGAAATTGATTGGCTTGCGATAGTGCCCGTTGAGCAAAACGTATCGGACCTCCATTGCGGAGTATCCCTTTTTGGCAAGATCTTCGAGGGTGTAGAGATTCCCCAATGATTTGGACATCTTCTTCCCCTCCACCCTAAGGTGCGTGATATGAAACCAATTTCTCGCGAACTCTCCTCCGCAGGAGCACTTCGATTGTGCGATTTCGTTTTCGTGGTGGGGAAATACCAAATCAACCCCACCGCTATGCAGATCAAAAGTCTCCCCAAGGTATTTGCGGATCATTGCAGAGCACTCCAAATGCCATCCCGGACGCCCCTGTCCCCACGGACTCTCCCAGAAATTATCCCCGTCTTCATCACGACGTCCTTTCCACAAAACAAAATCAGCTGCGTCGTCCTTATCATATTCATCCGAATCAGCACGGGCATTTTGGGTTTTCCCCAAATCGAGCTCGCGGGTATCCAAATGCGAAAGTTTCCCGTATTCCGGGAATGACGAGATCATAAAATATACCGAACCGTCATCCGAGGCATAGGCATGACCTTTTTCGATCAATTCCTTGATCATTTCGACCTGCTCGGAAATGTGCTTCACTGCGCTCGGTTCGACATGGGAGCTAGACAATTCAGAAGCTCGCAATCTGCGTGAAATTTATCCCGCCACTGCGCCGTGAATTCTTCCAGAGACCGCCCGGCGGCCACTGAATCGCGGATCGTCTTATCATCGACGTCGGTAATGTTTCTGACGTGTTTTGTTTTCTGACCTCCGACCTCAAGAACCCGACGGAAGACGTCCTGCATCACAAAGGTCCGAAAATTCCCAATGTGGGCTGGCCCGTATACAGTCGGGCCACAGCAATAAAACCGAAATGTTTTCCCATCAACCGGCTCAAGGGATCCATAGTCCCGCTTCAATGTGTCAAAAAGCCTCACGCGCGGAGACTTAACCAGTGAACGGCCTGCGGGCAAGCACCACCTGCCTCCATTGACCATCCCACCCCGGCAATCGCAGACATTGCCAGAACGGCGATATTTTGCAATTCTCCCCACGTGACCAAACGGACGAAACTTCTCCTGACCGGATTCATCCCCATCCTTGCGATTACGCTAATCGGCATTGGCATCTTTGCACTGGGTGCTTTGCCTGGATTTGCCGGAGAGTTTTTCCGCAAGGTCTCGGGTATCATGTTTACCCCGTTTTTCCTCGAGCTATCCTTCGCATTTCTGGGGGTCGTTGCGGTTCTTTGGATCAACCAAATCAGACTTGCGAAAGAAGGCGATGAATATGTCTCCCTCGAAATCAACGACGACAAAAGCGATCCCAATACAAAAAAATGAAACTCGGCGAACTCAGGGAAAACTACACCCAAAAAGGACTGCGCAAGAATGAAGCTGATTCGGATCCGTTTCAACAATTCGAAAAATGGATGATCGAAGCCCAGGAAGCCGACATCATCGAACCAAATGCCATGACCCTGGCAACGAGCGACAGTGACGGTGAGGTTTCCAGTAGAACGGTCCTCCTAAAAGGACTCCACGAAGAGACCTTTCAGTTCTTCACCAACTATCATTCAAAAAAAGCCCGTAACCTCTCTGAAAACCCAAATGCTTCCCTAACCTTTTTTTGGAAGGAGCTCGAGCGTCAGGTTAACAACCGCGGGACGGTCGAAAAAACGTCACGCGAGATTTCCGAGGAATACTTCCACTCCCGACCCTATGGATCTCAAATTGGAGCTTGGGTTTCCGAATGGCAATCGGGTGAAGTCGTCAACCGGGAGCAACTCGTAGAGCGTGAAGAAGATTTTCGGCGAAAGTATCCCGAAACCTCGGAAGTCCCCCTGCCTGATTTTTGGGGCGGCTATCAACTAAAGCCAACCTGCATCGAATTCTGGCAAGGTC
>JAKMEV010000377.1:0-5694 GCA_022425785.1 Akkermansiaceae bacterium
AGTTGACCCCGGTGAGATCGAGCGACACGGTGTCGCTGATATTCATGAGTTCAATGTATTCGGCATCGCCGTTGGGATCGGCGGGGTGATACATGATCTCGCTAATGGCGAGATAGAGTTGCGCGTCACTGGGATTGTTGGGCGTATTGAAGGTGTCGACTTCCGTGCCCGAGCTGTCTTTGAGGGTGAGCAGTTCGGTGAAGTTGGAAAGGTGGCCCGAATACGGGGCGGCGACGAGAAGTTCCTCGCCTGCCTTGGGAGAAACGGAGCGATTCAGGAAGTCTTTGCTGCTTGGAGAAACGTGGAGGTCGCCGTTTCGCTCGATGATTGTTCCGGGGCGGAAAGTGAAACCGACTCCGCCCTCAATAGTCCAACCGGAGATGTCGATCTCGGTGTTCTCATTGTTGTGGATCCGAATGTATTCCTGCTCCTGGTTTCCGCCGCCGGGATTGGCATCGACGGCTGCGAAGACGACGTCAGGAGACGCCGGTTGGCTGGAGGGAATGAGCGAATTGTAATTGTTGAAGAGAACATTTCGGCGACTGTTGAGATAGCTGTTGACCGAATTGATGTTGCTGCTGAGTGGCGGCGAAGCTGGTCCGATGGTGTCGAGGGCGAGGGTTTCGAGAATACGATCGTTGGTCGGGACAGAGGTGGGCTGGAGAACGTCATCCATCAGGGTGCGGAGGCGGCGCAGGTAGATGCGTTGCGTGACTTCTTCCTCGAAAATGACATCGTAGAGGATATTCCACTGATTGGCATTTTGCTTCTTGTGCTCTTCATCGCCGAAGAAGGGATGGGGAAGGTAGGTGCCGCCGTCGCCACGGACGCCGAAGGTAAAGTCTTTGTCCCAGGGAAGCATGCGCCAACGGCTGTCTCCGCGTGCGTCGAAATACATGTAGAAGTTTTTGCGGAGGTCGTCAGCGTCTTGAATGATGGAGCGGGCGGCGAGGTAGTTGACGATTTGAGGGAGGTCGAGATTGTCGATGACCCATCGACGTCGCGCGGCAGAGGTGCCGAGGTTGAGTCCAGCGACAAGATCGGCAGCCGAGTCGATATTGGAAAGGTCGCCGGTTTTCTTTTCAATGCCGGTGATGGTGTCGAAGAAGACTGGGTTGAGGTTGCTCCGCTGCACGAACTTGTAGAGATCTCCATCGCGGTCGTAGCCATACCGATCCATGAAGTCGCTATCGACTTGCTCGATGGCTACGCCGACGCGATCGCTTCCACCATTGACGCGCATTTGCCAGAGGTAGGTGAGGCAGGATTCGTTGCCGGCGAGACGGTGGGTGTCGAAGCCCATCGCTTGTCGGATGTAGGTGCTGTCGGCACCGTTGGCGTTCATGTTGATTTCACCAACTGAACTCATTTCTTCATTCACGTAGAATGAGTCGCCTTTGTTGAAGTCAAATTTCTGGGAGATCGAGCCATTGGTTGCACCTCCGCGTTGGCGGATGAAGATGTTGTCGTAGAAGCGGCCAAGGAAATAAACCGAAGCGCGGGCTCCGCTTCGCGTGTGACTGGCGGACTCGCTTTGTGTGAACCATTGCAGGATGGGCATGTCTGAGGTGACCGATGGGTCGGTGGTCACGGTGCCAAAGTATTCCGCCGATTGGTTGGTGCCGGTTTGGTCGAGGAAGGCGGGCGCGCGGGAGGGATTATTGGCGGCGTCTTCGGCAGTGACGAACCAACGGACCATGTCTTCGTTTCCGTATGCCGATGCCGGGATGGTGGCGGTGAATATCGAGTCGTTGGCGATGGCATCGCCGCCGGTGCCGTCATCGACCATGGTGACGTTTGTCGAGGCGCCGTACTGCACGCGGTAGGTTAGCTGTACTTGACCCACGGCGACAAGGCGGGGAAGAATGGTGGCGGTGACGACAATGTTTTCGTTCTCGGCCGGTTGAGTAGGAGCGTGAGTGACGGTGACGATTTCCGGTCCGGGATTGGTGGTTCCACCGGTGTTGGCGGCACCGGGAGTCGCGGTTTGCAGGAATCCGAGCAGGAGTGGTCCGGTGGAAGTCGTTGTGCCGGTGAGTTCAGGATCGGCGAGGAAATCGCTGCTGCCAGTTGATCGATTAATACCATGGATGGCGAGAATGTTTTGGCCATTCTGAAGGCTGGAGGTGAAGGCCGAAACATCGATGGTCTCGAGGTTGTTGTTTTCATCAATGTTTGACGGTGTGGTGCTGTCCCAGGTGGGATTGGCGGGAGTATTGCGCGAAGTGATTTCATCGCCGTTGAGGTAGGCGTAGAATCCATCGTCGTAGCGGATGGAAAGTGCCAGCGTCGAAATTTCCGAAGCATCAGCGAGGGTAAAGGGAATGCGAATGTAGGCCGTTGAGCGAGCTTGATACATGTCGTCCTGCACATCGACATCAATGTAGGAATCGTAGCCAGAGCCGTTGTCAAAGCCCACCCCTGTGCCGAGATTAGGAGTCAACCACGAGGCGTCGGGAGTAAATCCGGGAAAAGTCCAGGTTAACCCCAGAGATCCGTCATCGGGGATGAGAACTTCGGCATCACTCGAGGCAATCAGGTTGGTTGTTGATCCGCCGTCGGAATAAGTGCCGTAGGACACGTCGCTGAATTGACCGGGATAGGATGGCGTGAATTCACTCTTCGGGGTGGTGCCGTCTGGCATGACGAGTGCGAGGTATTCACCTCCGGTGGTGAGCTTGAAATTGGTATGTAGGTATCCGCTGCCATCGACATAGTCGTCGACGTTCTGTCCGGAGGCGAAGACGATGAGGTAGGCGTCTTCCGCAAGGGTGGTGCCGCCGGGGAATTCCCATTTGTTGAGATTGGAGCTGGAGTCGGTGAGATACCATCCGCCGAGATCGACCGGTCCCGGTCCGGCATTGTAGAGCTCGATCCAATCCGAGGAGTTTCCGTCGCCATCGTTGAATGTACTGCTGTTGTTGGCCATGAACTCATTGATACGAACGCCGGAGTTGGGGATGGCATCGCCGACGAGGGCGTTGAGATTGACGATGGAAGAGGGATTGAGAGCGTCGTTGCTCGTGATCTCAAGTTGGGCGGAAAAGATGCCGTCACTGCCCATCGGATCGAGTTGGATCGTGATGGTGTCGTTGCCCAATGGCGTGATCGAGGATGGCGAGCTGGTAACGGAAAAATTCGCGGCATTGCTTCCGGTGATGCTGGTGCCGGTGATGTTAAGGGTTTGTCCGCCGCCAATATTTTGGATGGTGAACTGCTTGCTCTGAATGCCTGAGCCGGAGGGGTAGAAGCCGATGTCGAAGAATCCCGCGACGGAAATTCGAGGATCATGAATGAAGCCACTCAAGGCGACTGAGACCGATGGTTGTGAGGTGTCGTTGGTCGTAAAATCGAGAGAGGCGCTGATGTTTGCTGAGAGACCGGTAGGGTTGAAGGAAATCTGAATGTTGCCGCCATTGCCGGGACTGATGGAGGCTGGCGAAGAAAGCAGGGAAAAAGCCGCGGAGTTGGTTCCAGAGAATGTTGGAGTGGAGAGAGTGAGGTTTTGAGTGGCGCCCAAATTTGCTACCGGGATATCGATCGTTTGCACTGAGCCGTCGAGAGTGAGGTTCAGGAAGCTTTCGATTTGAAGTAGGGGATCGATGGGAGGGACGGAATCCTCGAAAGCGATCTCGCCGAGTCCAACCCGGTCTCCGCCGGGGGTTCCGCCTTGGAGATTTTTCCAGTTGTCGGTGAAGACAAGTTCGACGTAGCGAGCGATGACAGTTTGGCTGAAGGGGTGAGAGTCGCGGGTATCGGCACTGAATGCGGCGTCGAAGGAGGGTGTGTAAGTGATGGAAGTTGCCAGTCCGCCCGGTCCGTCGGCGCTGGTAGCGAAACGAAGGGTGAAATCTTTTCCGCCATTGGTATTGGAATTGGCGTATCCCCAGGTGCTGATTTCGCTCAAGGAACGGTCGGCACCGAGATCCAACAAAAGCACGGGGTCCGGGAGGATTGCGAAGTAATCTGCACCCGGGGCGTTCGTGACCCAGGTGTGGGAGGAGCCGCCGCCGATGCTATTGTGGGGTTCGCTTGTCGAGTATCCCGAGCCGGAACCCTGGATGAGATTTCCAACCGGATAGAGATCCGAGCCCGAGGTTGAACTGGTGATCGAGGAAATGGGATGAAAGTTGACTGCGTGAACCGCGAGAAGTCCGCTAAAAAAAATAGCGATGGCGATAGATAACTTCATGGGGGAAAATTCTTATAGAAATGACTTCCTGTTCGCAATCTCATTATACCTGAGGGGACAAAGTCACTAGGATATGAGCGGGGAGGGCTTGCTTCATTGATCGAAGTTTTCGATAAGAACGCGGTGTCACATATTTTAGTCATTGGAGGAGGGCCGGCCGGATTGCGGGCGGCGGAGGTGGCGGCGGCAGGTGGGGCGCAAGTGACGCTGTGCGAGCAGAAGAGATCGGTGGGGCGCAAATTCCTCGTGGCGGGGAAAGGCGGGCTCAATCTGACGCACTCGGAAGAGTTGGATGACTTCGTGAGGAGATATCGCGGACCGGGGCAACCGGATGACTTTTGGTCGCGAGCCTTGGCTTGTTTCGACAATAAGATGATTCGGTCCTGGGCGGCGCGGATGGATGTAGGGACCTTCGTGCAAAAGTCGGGGCGGGTCTACCCCAAGGCGCTCAAAGCGGCTCCTCTTTTACGTCGCTGGGTGGAGATGCTCCGGAAGCAAGGAGTGGCTCTCAAAATGCAGCATCGCCTGACCAAGTTGTCGCCAGGCTCGGCGGAATTTGAAATGTCTGACGGTCCGGTCACGATTGACTGCGATTCGATTATTCTGGCAATGGGCGGAGGTTCATGGCCGCAGACGGGATCGGATGGAGCCTGGGTGGAGATTTTGCAAACGGCGGGGATTGAGGTCTCTCTTTTGAGCCCGGCCAATTGCGGTTGGGAGATTGCCTGGCCGGAGGAAATGATTCCGCAGGTGGAAGGTCAGCCGCTGAAAAATGTCGTGGCGTCAGTGGGTGAAGAAATCGCGCTGGGAGAATTGATGCTCACGCGTTATGGCGTGGAAGGGGGACCGGTCTATCAATTGGGCCCTGCCCTTCGAACGATGGCTCGGCCCGCGATCACCTTGGACATGAAGCCGACCTTCACCGCTGAACAATTGGTGGCGAAGATGGAATCAGTGAAGAAGAATTTCCTCAAGGAATCAACGTATCGCTGGAAGTTGAGCGATCCGATGCGAGCGATTTTGGATCATTTTCATGGTCCCTTTGAATCGGCAGGAGAATTAGCCAAACATGCCAAGGCCTGTCGGGTGCCTCTGGTGCAATCCCGTCCCTTGGCGGAGGCGATTTCTTCTGCCGGTGGGGTGAAGTGGTCGGAGCTCAACGATTATCTCATGATCAAGGAACTCCCCGGCGTCTTCGTGGCTGGAGAAATGATCGACTGGGAAGCCCCGACGGGAGGGTATCTCCTGCAGGGATGTTTCGCCTCGGGAACGCTTGCGGCGGAAGCGGCGTTGAAATTCTAATCAAAGATCAGCTGCAAACCTACTTAATGTCGACACCGCCGGGGACTTCCGCTTTTTACAGGCCAGGGGCCGTCGTAGTTTGGTTTGGTCGGTTCCCTGTTGTAGAGAAAGCGGACGTGGCAGGGGTTCTTCTTCTTGGCTTTGACTTTGCTGAAGAGGACTTGGTCTCCTTTTAAGAGTGTCGTGAATCGCTCCTGAAC
>JAKMEV010000386.1:0-10985 GCA_022425785.1 Akkermansiaceae bacterium
CTCCGTTCGTCACCATCGCAGGACAGGATCTGATCAATTTTTCCTCCAACGACTACCTCGGTCTTTCCTCACACTCCGCTCTCGCCGCAGCCGCCCACGAAGCAACCACAACATACGGCACCGGCTCCACGGCCTCTCGGCTCGTCTGTGGATCGCTCGACATCCACCACCAACTAGAGGCAACTCTCGCCACCGCAAAAAAAACCGAAGCCGCCCTCACTTTCTCCAACGGCTACGCCACCGCGCTCGGTACCATCCCCGCCGTCGTCGGAAAAGGCGACACCATCATTCTCGACAAGCTCGCCCACGCCAGCCTCATCGACGGAGCCCGACTCTCCGGAGCCACCCTGCGTGTTTTCCCGCACAATGATCTCAACAAACTCGAACGCTTATTAGAGACCGCGCAAGGCCGGGTTCTCGTCGTCACCGAATCCGTCTTCTCCATGGACGGCGACCTAGCCGCTCTCTCTGAAATCGTTGCCCTCAAAACTAAACACGAGGCCCTCCTTCTCCTCGACGAAGCCCATGCCGTCGGCGTCCTCGGACCCAATGGCCAGGGCCTTACCGAACATCTCGCCCTTCAAGACCAGATCGATTTTCAAATGGGCACTCTCGGCAAGGCCCTGGGCTCTGCCGGAGGATACATCGCAGCTTCACAAGACTGGATCGATCTCCTAATCAATAAAGCCCGCGCGTTTATTTACTCTACCGCTCCACCCCCTTCGCAAGCCGCCGCCTCGCTGGCCGCCCTGCAACTTCTCAACACCCCCGAGGGCTGCCAACTCCGTGAAAAACTAAACCACAACATCGCCCTCCTAGCCTCCCTCACCAGGCAAACCACCTCTCCCTCTCCGATCATCCCCATCGTCATCGGAGAAAACGAGGGGGCCCTCGCCGCTTCCCGATCCCTTCTCGACGACGGATTTTTAGTCCCCGCCATTCGCTTCCCCACCGTTCCCAGAAACACCGCACGCCTCCGCATCACCCTGAGCGCTTCTCACTCCGAAGAACAAATCCAAGGACTCGCTCAAAAGATTTCCTCTCTTGAACAATGATCCTTTAACGGTCGGAAAACTCATCCTGATAGACCTGCAGAAACTTTTCATCTTCGGAACTCAACTGCCCTTTCGCCACCATCGATTTGACCTTGCGATGCCATTCAGGAAGACCCGCAGTGGAGGGCAGCCGTTGGCCATGGCACTGCGAGCACTTCTCTTTCCGGTTCAAAGACCGGAGAATCCCGATCTCACTTCTTTAAAAAAGAAATCTCCGCTGTGATTGGACGATGATCCGATGCCACCTTCTCCTCAATCACCCGCTCGATGTAGGTGAACTCCGGCAGCCCTCTCCCTATGAAAAAATCAATCTCGTGAGTTGGCTTTTCAGCAGGAAAAGTATTGATGGAGATTTCCCGTAGGATCTTCCAACCCGCATCTCCCAGGATTTTAAGAGTAGCACTTCCTCGTTCAGCATTGAAATCACCAGCCAATATCACAGCCCCTTTGAGATCCACCAATTTCGCAACCTGCTTCGGCCGAAAATTACCCTTGGTCCAATCCAGATGAATCCCAATGAAAGACAAAGGCTCACTCCACCCCTTGGGAGTCACCTTAACTTCCAGAGCGCAGCGAGGCTCCGCACCCTCCGGAAGTTGATGCCTCACAACTTTAGCAATGGAAAAACGGGAAAGCACGGCCATGCCGTATTCACCGCCCTGATAGCCCATGAACTTTCCGAAAGCATGCTCCATTTTGAGAAACCTCCCCAACTCCGCCGCTTGATCCACATTCCCACTTCGCTTGCAGTTTTTATCGACTTCCTGCAAAGCCACCAAATCTGGATTCTCTTTCTCGATAATCTTAGCCAACCTCTCCAGATCGATCTTCCCATCCGTCCCTTGACCATGACGAATATTGTAGGAAACAACCTTTAAGGTTTCCGCACCCAGCGAAGGAACGAAAACTAACAACAAAATAATAAACTTCATTGCTTTACCCTCCTACAAGGTCAGTGACTTCACCCGCCGTGCCGGTTGATGCCGCCCACCCTTAAGTGGATCAACAAATCGCGAAAACACCCCGTAACGATTCCCGTCTTCCGGGATAATGAAGTAGAGCATGCCCTTCCCATCGGGTTGGGAGATATCGAAGGCACTAATCGCCCCCACCTGCACCCCGGGAGATGTCACATCGATCCGTTTCCCGGTCCTATACTCACCCCCGTGCTCCACAAAATGACGACGGCCATTCAAAATGACATCCAGGGAATACCCATTGCGGGTCGGCGTCAGCTGCCACTGCGCCACCGCCTTGGGTGATGGTCGATTGGAAGGCTTGGCCGCCGGAAACAAAGGCTTCGGCGGGGCCTGATACTCTCCGGCTCCATTCAGCCGGGGGAAATTATCCATTGAACAGGAAACCAAGGCCAAGCAGGCCGGTAAAAACGCAATCAGTCTCATTCCATGAACAGAGTGCCTATTTTCCTCTCGGTCAAGGATCAAACCGCTCCTTCCTTGCGCAAAAAGACGAAAGTCTTGTCGTCCGACTCCTTCTTGCTGAAGCGGTACTTGCCCGTTTTAAAATTCTTCAATTCTTCCACTTCAGTGATGCCATTTCGAACAATGAAATCCGCCATCATCCCGCGGGCCTTTTTGGCAAAGAAGGAAATGATCTTGTACTTCCCATTCTTCTCATCCTTGAACACCGGCGTAATGAGTTCGCCCTTCAACTCCGTGGGCTTCACCGACGAGAAGTATTCATTCGAAGCCAAATTAATGATCGTATTGGAACCCGATTTTTTTAGATCCTGGTTCAACAGTTTGGTGATCTTGTCCCCCCAAAAATCGTAGAGGTTTTTTCCACCGCTGTTTTTAAACTTCGTCCCCATCTCCAGTCGATAGGGCTGCATCAAATCCAAAGGTCGCAGCACTCCATACAAGCCCGACAAAATTCGGATCTGTTTCTGCGCCGTTGAGAAATCAGCCGCACTCCAATCATCCAGCGTCAACCCTTGATAAACATCACCCACAAAAGCCAAAATCGCCTGTCTGCTATTGTCTTTGTTGAAATCGATTTCCCAAGTGGCATACCGCTCATGATTAAGCTCCCCCAACTTTTCACTGATCGACATTAGATCGCAAAGTTGCTTCACCGACAAACGTCGCAACTGTGCCACCAGCTCCGATGATTCCTCGATAAAACGGGGCTTGGTCGACTTCTTGATGAGGAGCGGCGACTCGTAGTCGAGCGATTTGGCGGGTGAGAGTAGGACAAGCATTATGGTGGAAAACTGAGTCAGCTTTTCAAAAATGCAATGCGCAAGGCGTCTAATCGAACGCAAATTTCAGTTTTTTTTGGACCTCATAAAAGTATATGCTAATGTCATTTTCTAATACGTCATGAGAGAGCTATTTGGAACAGACGGCATTCGCGGAATTGCCAATGAATATCCGATCACACCGGAAGTCGCTTTACGCATCGGACGAGCCGTCGCGCGCGTCCTCAAAGCGCAGCGATCAGGGCGACATAAAGTGGTCATTGGCAAGGACACTCGTGTGAGCGGGTATATGCTGGAAACCGCTCTCACCAGTGGCCTCGTCAGCGAAGGCGCACGCGTTCTCCTCACCGGCCCCGTCCCAACCCCCGCCGTCGCGCACATCACAAAATCCATGGCCTGCGACGCCGGCATTATGCTCACCGCTTCGCACAATCCCTACGCCGACAATGGCATCAAAATCTTCGGGCCCGATGGATACAAACTTAATGACGCCCTGGAAGCCGAAATCGAAGACATCATCAGAGGCGAAGCCCCTATTCCGAACAAAGATATCCGCCTTGGAAAAGCTTTCCGTATCGACGACGCCACCGGGCGCTATATCGAATTTGCCAAAAGCTCCATCGGTTCGATGAATCTGCGCGGTCTCAAAGTCGTCGTCGATAGCGCCCACGGGGCCGGGTATCACGTCGCTCCCCTCATCTTTGACGAACTCGGAGCCGAAGTCATTAAAATTGGCAGTTCGCCCGACGGATACAACATCAACGAAGGCTACGGCTCCCTCCATCCCGAGAAAGCCGCCAAGCTTGTCAAAAGCGAAGGTGCCGATCTCGGGATCTGCCTCGATGGCGACGCTGACCGTGTCATTTTTGTCGATGGCAATGGCGAAGTCCTCAGCGGCGACCGCGTTCTCTGCCTCTGCGCCAAGGCCCTCAAAGCTTCCGGACAACTTCGCGGTGACACCTTGGTCTCCACCGTCATGAGCAACCTCGGACTCCGCGACGCCCTCGCCGAGGACGGGATTTCACTGGAGCAAACCAAAGTCGGCGACCGCCACGTTCTCGAACGCATGCGCGAAGGCGGTTTCTCTTTCGGCGGCGAAAACTCAGGTCACCTCATCTTCTCCGACTTCGCCACTACCGGCGACGGCATCGTCAGCGCCCTCATGGTCCTGTCCTTTCTCAAGGAGTCTGGAAATTCCCTCGCCGAACTCGCCGACTGTATGACCGAGTATCCCCAAGTTCTCGTCAATATGCCCGTCAGCCAAAAACCTCCCCTCCAAGAAGTCCCCGAAATAATGGCTGCCATCGATGCAGCCAATCAAACTCTTGGAGACAACGGTCGCACCCTGGTCCGCTATTCCGGCACCGAAAAAAAACTCCGCGTCCTCGCCGAGGCCAAAGACGCCGTCCTTGCCCAATCTCTCAACACCACCATCGTCGCCGCGGCTACCAAAGCAATCGGCTAACGTGTGGCGGTGGCTTCCAGCCGCCAAGCCAATCCCATCAATCCAATGTCACTCTGGCCCCTCCCATCCTCCCACGACGAACTCTTCGTCGCTGGTCGTCACCTTTCCGAGTGGGAAACCGCCCTCGGAAAATTCTTCTCTCCAAAATTCCCCTGGGACCTCCTCGACATCAACGAAGAGATTATGGCCTCCATCACCGACTGGCCCGGACAGGACACCATTCAGATGGGGGAAGGCGCCGAAGTTATTGTTGGCGAAGGGACCAAAATCCTCCCCGGCGTCTTCATCGAAGGACGCATCATCATCGGAAAGAACTGCAAAATCGGCCCCAACTGCTATCTCCGTGGCTCCACGAGCATCGGCGACAACTGCCACGTCGGCCAAGGCGTCGAAATCAAAAACTCCATCCTCTGCGACGGCGCTTCCGTCGGTCACCTCAGCTACGTCGGCGACAGCTACATCGGTCCCAAAGCCAACTTCGGAGCCGGAACCATCACCTCCAACCTCCGCCACGATGGAACCAATCATCGCTCCACCGTCGAAGGTAATCTCGTCGACACCGGTCGCCGAAAGTTCGGAGCCATCATCGGCGCCGACGTTCACACTGGCATCAACACCTCCCTCTACCCCGGTCGCAAACTCGGCCCCGGCACCTCGACCCTCCCCGGCGAAATCGTTAGTCACGACATTCACGAATCTTAAATCATGTGCGGCATCGTAGCATACACCGGCATACACCCGGCTCTTCCCATCCTCATCAGCGGCCTCAAACGACTCGAATATCGCGGCTACGACTCCGCCGGTATCGCCGTCGAAACCAAAGACCGAATCGTCATTCGTAAAAGCAAAGGGAAGGTCAAGGAACTCTCCGGCCTCCTCGGCGAAGACGAAACCGACCTCGCGGAATCGAATTGCGGCATTGCCCACACCCGCTGGGCCACCCACGGACCACCAACCACCGAGAACGCGCACCCACATGCAGGAGGAAAAAACGGCATCGCTCTCGTTCACAACGGCATCATTGAAAATCATCGTGCCCTCCGCGATAAACTCACCGCTACCGGATACCTCTTCCTTTCCGAAACCGATACCGAAGTTCTCGCCCACCTCGTCGACTCTCTCTACCAGGGCGATCTCCTTGATGCAGTCATCGCCGCGCTCAAAGAAGTCGAAGGAACGTTCGGTATTGCCTGCATGGTCCACGCCGAACCCGGCACTCTCATCGTGGCTCGTCGCGGTTCGCCCATCGTTCTGGGAGTCGGAGAAAATGGCACCATCGTCGCCTCTGATGCCTCGGCGATCATCAAACACACCCGTCAGGCCATCTACCTCGACGATAACGACGTAGCCCAAATCAAAGGAAGCGAACTCGATATCCGCTCACTCGATGCCGGCTCCGTTTCCCGTCAAACCGCCGAGATCGACTGGTCCGCCGACGCCGCTGAAAAAGGAGGTTACGAACACTACATGCTCAAGGAAATCTTCGAGCAACCCGAGTCCATTCGAAACACGCTGCGCGGCCGCCTCGATTCGAATCGCGGCAACGCCCTCCTCTCCGGCCTCAACCTCAACCCGCGCGAACTTGCCGAACTCCACCGCGTCCTCATCGTCGGTTGCGGCACCTCCATGAACGCCGGCCTTGTTGGAGAATACGCTATCGAGGACTTTGCCGGAGTCCTTGCCGAAGTCGAACAAGCGGCCGAGTTCCGATACCGCAATCCCATCGTCAACTCCTCCGACCTTGTCGTCGCCATTTCCCAATCCGGCGAAACCGCCGACACCCTCGCCGCCGTGCGCGAGGCCACCGACAAGGGCGCTCTCGTCTCCGGCCTCGTCAACACCGTCGGGTCCACCATCGCCCGTGAAACCGGCCGAGGCGTCTACCTCCACGCCGGCCCCGAAATTTCAGTGGCTTCCACCAAGGCCTTCACCTCTCAAGTCTCCGTCCTCCTCATGATGGCTCTCAAGTTCGCTCGCAGCAGACGAATGTCACGCGACGCCGGGTGCCAGTTCGTAAGGGAAATCAAAGCCATTCCCCACCTCGTCGAACGCGTTCTCGAACAAAACGACGCCATCGCCAAGGTCGCTGAACGCTACCTTGATCAAACCAGCGCTTTCTTCATCGGCCGCGGCTATATGTATCCCGTCGCCCTCGAAGGAGCCCTCAAACTCAAAGAGATCTCGTATATCCACGCCGAAGGCTATCACGCCGCCGAACTCAAGCACGGCCCCATCGCTCTTTTAGAGAAAGACGTTCCCGTCATCGCCCTCTGCAACGATGGCCCCGGCAAAGACAAAACCCTTGGCAACGTCGCCGAGTGCCAGGCCCGCGACTCCCGCGTCTTGGGCATCGTGACCGAAGGAGACAGCGAAGCCATCGCCACCGTCGACGATCACATCACCGTTCCCGCCTGCCCTCTCCACACTGCCGTCGTCCCCAGCACCGTGGCCCTCCAACTCCTCTCCTACCACATCGCCCGCCTCAAAGGCTGCTCCATCGACCAACCCCGAAACCTCGCCAAGTCGGTCACCGTGGAATAACACCTCGGGAATGCCGAGCTCCAGCTCAACACTCGTCCAGCAAGAAACATCGCCAAATCCATCACCGTAGAATAGAAACACCGGTCATGAAAAAAATTCTCATTCTCACCACCCTCCTTTCTTTCACTTCCCAACTCTCTGCGGAGGATAAGGTCATCAAACTGTTCAACGGCAAAGACCTCAAAGGTTGGCATTCCGATGTTCCGGCTGCTGACAAGAACCCCGACATCAAGCCCAGCTTCATCGCGCGAGACGGCATGCTCGTCAGCCTTGGAAAACCCGGCGGTCACCTCATCACCGACGCTTCCTACGAGAACTATCGCCTCGAACTGGAATACCGCTTCGCCGCCAAGCCTGGCAATTGCGGGGTCCTCGTTCACTCTTCCACTCCCCGCGCGCTCTACGAAATGTTCCCGGCCTCCATTGAAGTGCAAATGCATCACACCAATGCTGGAGATTTCTGGTGCATCGACGAAAACATCGAGGTCCCCGACATGGAGAAACGACGTCCGAAAGGAAAGAATCAAAAGTGGGGCGGCAAGAAAGGCGACTCCCGCCGCATTCTCAACCTCACCGACGGCTCCGAAAAGCCCGTCGGCGAGTGGAACAAAATGGTCATCGAATGCCAGGGCGACGAAGTGAAAGTCTGGGTCAATGGCGACTTCGTCAACCACGGCAAAAAGTGCACCGTTTCCAAAGGCCAAATCGCGGTGCAAGCCGAGGGAGTGGAAGTTGAATTCAAAGGCCTCACCTTGCAGAAGCTCGCGAAGAAGTAGAGCCGCCCATTTGAACAATGCGTTTTGACATTCCGTCGGCATTTCTTGATTCAATCACGTCGCTGCCTGCGCGTATTTTCGTTCTCTGAATAGCTGGAACACTGGGAATCTTCACCCCGTTGCTAAACAAAAAACCTCAAGCAACCCAAAAGGGCTGTGGCATTCGTGCGACAGCCTTTTCTTACGCCAGGACGCGGCGTACTGCCTCCGGATAGATGCGATGCTCCTCCAACTGGATTCTGGCATGCAGACTCTCCGGGGTATCATCCGGCAGGATCGGCACTCTGGCCTGAAGAATCACCTCCCCAGTATCCACCCCGGCGTCAACATAGTGCACGGTGCAGCCAGACTCGCTTGCTCCATCCTCGACCGCCTGCACCCAGGCCTCTTTTCCGGGATATTTTGGCAGCAGGGACGGGTGGATGTTGAGAATCCGGTCGGCAAACGCACCCAAGAGAGGCTCTTTAACGATCCGCATGAAACCCGCGAGACAAACGAGATCGATTCCGTCGAGCCGATTTAAGATCCGCCCACACAATCCGCCCCCCGTCACCACATCATGTGCGATTCCGGCTCTCTCCGCCTTTTCCAAAATACCTGCCCCTACCTGATCTGAGATCACAAGCACAATTTCTCCCCCCAGCTCTTCGGCCTCCAACAGGGCCTGAAAATTCGATCCCGTTCCGGACCCCAATACAGCGATACGCTTCATTAAATTGATGCTAACGGATTCTCGGCCGATTTCACTCCTTGATTTATATTATCACACCGCCACCAAACACCTTTTCGGCACGGAACCCAGGATGATTGAGAAAGACTCCCAAGTATAAATACCTTTTGCGAACTGTGAAGACCTTGCCATCATAAAAGGTGACCATCACCCTCTCTGACATCGAAAACATGGAGAAGCTGGAGCGAGTCCAGTTTGCCACCACCCTTCCCGGCCCCAAGCCAATCTGCCTCGTTGGCACCCGCTCTGCCTCTGGTTTCACAAATCTCGCGCCCTTTTCGAGCATCACCCATTTAGGATCAAACCCCATTCTCATCGGGATGGTGACGCGCCCCGACACCGCAGAGCGCCACACCCTGGCAAATATCCTGGCAACCGAAAGTTGGACCCTCAATCACGTAACAGACAGAACTTTAGAACAAGCTCACCAATGTGCCGCGCGCTACGCAGAGGATGTTTCAGAGTTTTCGGCTACTGGACTCACTGAGCTTTCCCACCCGGGAATCACAGCTCCTTTTGTAGCGGAGTGCCCGATCCGATATGCTCTCAGCCTGGAGGAGATTGTTGATATCCCATCGAATGGAACAAAGCTCATCGTTGGGCGGGTTCGGCTCGTTGACATCCCGGATGGCTCCTACTCATCCGACGGCAGCATTTGTCTCGCCAGTCAGGAGTCACTCGCATCAACCGCACTAGATACCTACTTCCGAATCTCAAAACACAAGCGTCTTCCCTACGCAAAGCCATGATTACGGCCTACCAAGGAGCTCTTGTTGCAGATGCCTTCGCTATGCCGGTACATTGGTATTATGACCGCACGGCTCTGGATGCCGATTACCCGGACCTCAAGGAATACCGCGCTCCCCTTGCGCAACATGCCGGAAGTATTCTTTGGAGATCCAGCTACGAAGCACTGAACGAAAAAGGAGACATCCTTCATGACCAAGCCCGATACTGGGGACAACGCGGTATACACTATCATCAAAATCTCGTCGCCGGCGAGAACACGGTAAACTTCAAGCTCGCTCGTGAACTTTATCACCAAGTCAACGAGCAAGGTCATTATTCCGAGGACAATTGGCTCGAACTCTTCATCACCAAAATGCTCACCCCCGGCTGGCACCGGGACACCTACTTGGAGGAATACCATCGGGGATTCTTCACTCGCTACGCTCAAGGGAAAGCAGCCCGGAAATGCGGCATTAAAGATGAACATATCGGCGGACTTGCCCAGGTGCCGGCTTTGGTCGCCGCACTCGAAGGCCACTCAAGAGAAGACATCAGGCAACACGTCAAAAGGCACGTCACCCTGACCCATCGACACTCAAACGTCCTTCGGGCTGCGGATTGCCTGACCCGCCTACTCCTCGACCTGTCCGAGGGGGTCGCCTTGCGCGAAGCCATCAAGCTTTCAGCAGGCGATTGGTTCTCCACACGGAAAGCCTCACGCTGGGCGGATCGTCCGGACCGAGTCATTATCGGAAAGATTCTTAGTCCGGCCTGCTACATCGATCAGTCTTTCCCGGCAGCTCTCTATCTTGCGTGGAAATATCATGATGACTTTACCGCCGCTATTACCGCCAACGCCTTGGTTGGTGGCGATAGCTGCCATCGAGGTGCCGTAGTGGGCGCGCTTGTTGGGTTCACTCACCCAGTTGATGTGGAACGTTGGGCGCTAGGGTTATCCGGAGAGCCTTAAAGGACGGCAAAACACTCGCCTGGGCTAGCCACTTCTTTCCACGAGTTTCCCTTGCGGAAGGGCGGGAGGAGGGGCATCAATCCCCATGACTGACTCCTCTCCTCTTCCTGTCCTCATTGTTGGCGCCGGACTCTCTGGTCTGGCGTGCGCCGTGACTCTTCATGAGGCAGGAATCCCGGTGCAAGTATTTGAGGCCAGCGATGGAGTCGGGGGCCGCGTTCGCACAGACCGGGTCGATGGCTTTCTTCTTGATCGAGGTTTTCAAGTGTACCTCAGCGCCTACCCGGAGGCGGGAAAGCTCCTTGACCTCGAAGCTCTCAACCTCCGCGCGTTCGAACCGGGAGCCCTCGTCTTCGACGGTTCAAACATCCATCGCATCATGGATGTCTTCCGTCGTCCCACCGCGATGATTGAAAGCGCTCTGGCGCCTGTGGGCAATTTCATGGACAAGGCTCGCGTCGCTCTTCTCCGCTTCCGAAGCCTCGGCAGCAGCGAAAC
>JAKMEV010000395.1:0-5733 GCA_022425785.1 Akkermansiaceae bacterium
TGTAAGAAAAAAACGTAAAATTCAACATTAGAAGAGTCAAATAAAAGTATTGGCGTGATTAATCCTTGCGTCGTTCCCGCGAGACCCCAGAGGAATCCAATTTCGGTGATACGTTGGCTTCCGGTGACGAGGGCGTAGGCGAGAAGAAAGGATACGACGTCGCAAAGATAGAGTGGAAGCGTGGAATCGACGACTATTTTCCACCCGAAGGAACCGGTGCCGTAGCGGACGAGAGTGAGGACGGGGTCGAGTGAGACGGCGGTGACAAGAAGGACCGCCATGGTGTAGCGAACTCGTTTGAGGATTTTTGGATCGGGCGATTTTCGAGCGTAGCGGGTTAGGGCAAATGCCGTCAAAAAGGTGACGAGGATGGCGAGGAGGTGAGCGATTCCGAAAAGCTGGAATTGCGCGAGGAAGAAGGAATAGTCGGAGAGGATCATGTCGGAGAGACTGCGGAAAGATCGGGTAGGAGCATCATCGAGAATTGGTGAGGGATCATCGAGTGCCGTGATTTATTTCCCGAGCCACCCATAACCGCGCATCCATTCTTCGCAGGCGGACGACCAGGCGTTGGTGGCGGCTATTTTATGAGCGAGGCCGACGCCGTGACGACCTTTGCGGTAGATGTGAAGTTCCGCCGGGACCTTGGCTTTTCGGAGGGCGAGATAGAACTGCACGCTGTTTTCGGGAGGCACCAAGGTGTCTTCGTCAGTGTGGAAGAGGAAAGTCGGCGGAGTCTCCGAGCTGACTTGTTTGTCGTTGGAAAGGTGGTTGATGAGTTCGTTGCTAGGAGTTTCTCCGATGAGGTTTCTCTGCGAACCCTTGTGGGTTGAGTCCTGTCCGAAGGTGATGACCGGATAGCAAAGGATCATGAAATTCGGGCGCGAGCTTTGTTTGTTGATCGGGTCTTTGGCCTGCCGGTTGCCGAGGTCGAAATGAGTTCCGGTGGTGGAGGCAAGATGGCCCCCGGCGGAGAAGCCCATGATACCGACTTTGCTGGGGCTGATCTTGAGATCTGTTGACTTAGAGCGTACGGTGCGGATTGCGCGTTGGGCATCCATCAAGGGAATGGGATGCTTGTAGCCGCCATTGCCGCGACGATAATCGAGAATGACTGCGGTTACTCCGAGTGAGGCGAACCATTCACCAATGTCGTGGCCTTCGTGGCCGTTGGCGAGTCCGTGGTATCCGCCGCCCGGGCAGACCACGACGGCGGTGCCATTTGCCTTGTCAGCGGCGGGGGCGTAGGTGAGGAGGGAGGGAATGTCCTTTTTGGGGTCGCTTCCTTTGCTTTTTGGGGGCCCATCAGGCCAGAGGAGTTCTTTGATTGGCTTCTGGGCCTGGAGAGTAAGCATGCTCATGAAGAGCAAGCTTCCGGCTACAAAAAGAATTGAGAGTTTCGCCATCCCTCAAATTCGGTTTTTGTGGAAGATAGGTCAATCTTGTTTATTGAGCACAAAAAAAGACCGACAGGAAACTGCCGGTCTTTTTTAAATAGATCCTCTGGAGAATTACGCCTTCTTGACGTCAACCCACTGTCCGGTTTTGGCGGACTCGAGGACGGCGTCACAGACATACTGGGTGCCAAGGGCGTTGCGGAAGTCAGGATAGGCTTTTTTCGCGCTCGGGTCATCGAGGCTCTTCATGAACTCGACCGCGCCATGTACGAAGGAGTGTTCATACCCGAGGCAGAGTCCGGGAACCCACCAGTTCCCGGTGTAGGGATGATCGCCATCGGAAACATGAATGCTGGACCAGCCGCGGGTTTCACCAGGCACTTCGTGGTCAAAGTATGATAGGCGGTTCAGGTCGTGGAGATCCCAGGAGAGGGATTTGTCGTGGCCGTTGATCTCGAAAGTTTTCAGGGCTTTGTGTCCCCGGGCATAGCGGGTGGATTCGAAGATGGCGGTGGAGCCGTTTTCGAAGCGGGCGAGGAAGGCGCAGGCGTCGTCGATAGTGACGGGGTGTTTTTCACCGGTCTCCTGGTGGACGCGTTCCTTGATGAAGGTTTCGGTCATGGCCGAGACGCTAGTGATGTCGCCATTGATCCAGCGGGCGCAGTCGATGTTATGGGCCAGAAGGTCTCCGGTAACACCGGAACCCGCGGCCGCGGCATCAAGACGCCAGAGTGCTTCACCGCCCTGGGGAAGTTCTTCGGACATTGTCCAGTCCTGCAGGAAGTTGGCACGGTAATGGTAAATACGTCCGAGTTCACCACGATCGACGATTTGCTTGGCAAGTGTAACGGCAGGAAGAAAGCGGTAGTTGTACCAAACGAGGTTGGGCAGGCCGGAAGCTTCGATCGCCTCGACCATCTTGAGGCCTTGCTCGCCGTTCAGGGCGAGGGGCTTTTCGCAAAGGACCATTTTGCCATTCTCAATGGCAGCCATCGCGATATCGTAGTGGGAATTGTTCGGCGTGCAGATGTCGATGGCATCGACATCGTCGCGTTTCACCAACTCACGCCAGTCGGTTTCGGTATCAGCGTAGCCCCACTTCTCGGCGAAGGCTTTGACTTTGTCCTCGGAGCGTCCGCAGATAACCTGACGGACGGGGACGTGTTCGGTGTCGAAAAAGTGCTCAAGTTGGGAGTATGCGTTTGAATGGGTGCGGCCCATAAAGCCGTAGCCAACAACACCAATACGGACAGGTTTTTTGCTCATCTGTGTGACAGGTTAGAAAAGGAAGCCGAGGGGGCAAGGCTGAATGTGGGACAATATAGCGAGTCCTTATTCTTTGTTTTTGAAGGAATCTTGATTGAGGAGCGTGTGGACAATCATGGTCCAAGCGAATTGTTCGTCTTTGCCTTGTTTGAATGAAGCGAGGCCTTCCTTGAGGATCTTGAGGGTGGCTTCGTTGGGTTGTTGGGCCGTGATCGTTTCGTGGACTTTTTTGAGTTTTTCGTCATCTGACCCGGTCCATGAAATGACCTCCTTCGCTTTGTGGGCGGCGGCATTGAAATACTCGGTCTCGTTCATAAGAAGGAGAGCTTGGAGCGGGGTGTTCGTCCGTTCGCGGCGAGCGATGCAGGCATCGCGGCTTGGGGCATCAAAGAGGGTCATTTGCGGCGGGGCGAGGCCGCGTTTCCAGAAGGTGTATATGCTGCGACGTTGGGTGTCGGGGCCGGTGGCCGGTTCGAACTTATTGGGAAAGGAGCTGGGGAGAGCGACCATTTTCCAAAGTCCGGCAGGCTGGGGAGTTTTGATGCTGCGTCCTCCCATCCCGGGGTTTAGGAGGCCGGTGACGGAGAGGAGTTGGTCGCGGATGACTTCGGAATCGAGCCGGGTGCGGGAGCCGCGGGCGAGGAGGAGGTTTTCGGGATCAGTTTCAAAATCAACCGAGTTGCCGGAAGAGGATTGCTGGTAGGTTTCCGAGAGGACGAGCGACTTCACGAAGGCTTTCACATCCCAACCGGATTCCATGAACTGGAGGGTGAGATGGTCGAGGAGTTTGGGGTGGCTGGGCCACATCCCCTGGGCTCCAAAGTCTTCGGAGGTTTTGACAATTCCGGTGCCGAAGAGCTGCTGCCAAAAACGATTGACGGCGACGCGGGCGGTGAGGGGGTTTTTTTGATCGACCAGCCAGTTGGCGAGGTCCATGCGGGAGGGGATTTCTCCTGAGGCCTTGAGTGGAGGAAGGAAGGAAGGGGTGTTGCGGCTGACTTTCTCGCCAAGTGTGGCGTAGTCTCCGCGAACGCGGATGTGGGCGGGGTTGATGTCCTTGCGCTCGCGCATGACCATGGCTCCACGGACCTGGCGGAGGAAGTGAGAGCGTTGCTTTTGAATTTCGCCGGGTTTCTTTTCGGCTTCCTTAAGTTTGGCGGTGACTTGTTCTTTGGTCATCTCGCTGAAATCAGGATCGTCCGCAGGGATCACGGGGGAACCGAGAACGGTCTTGATTCGAGCAACACGATCTTGGGCGGATTTGATTTGGGCATCAAATCCGGCAAGCTTGGCTTTTTGGTCGTTGTTCGGGAGGTCAATGTAGGGTGGTTGGAGTCCTCGATAAAAATCAGGTCCACCTCGTCCACCGGTTTCGGGGTTGCCGTCGAAATTATTGAAGAAGGCATACATCTGATAAAAATCCTTCTGGGTGATGGGGTCGTATTTGTGGTCGTGGCAGACGGCACAACCCATGGTGAGACCCATGAAGGTGGTGCCGACGGCGGAGACGCGATCAACGACGTTCTTAAAATGACTTTCTTCGGGAAGTGCGGTCCCTCGATCGATGATGAGGTGGAGCCGGTTAAAGCCGGAGGCGATGAGTTGGTCTTGCGTGGGTTTCTCGTAGAGGTCACCGGCGATTTGGAATTTGGTAAACTCGTTGTAGGGGAGGTTTTCGTTGAAGGCCTTGATGACCCAGTCGCGGTAGGGGGAGTGATCGCGGAAGTGGTCGTGGTGGTTGCCGTTGGTGTCGGCAACGCGGACGAGGTCGAGCCAATACTTGGCCATGTGTTCGCCGTAGGCGGGCTTGGCCATGAGGTGGTCAACGAGCTTGGTGGAGGCTTCGGGTGAAGTGTCGTCGAGGAAGGTTTTAATTTCATCGAGCGTGGGCGGAAGGCCGGTGAGATCGAGAGAGAGGCGACGAATGAGAGTGCGCTTATTAGCTCTGGCCTTGGGCGATTTTCCCTTGGACTCCATTTTGGCGAGAGTGAACTTGTCGGTGGAGGATTTCGGCCAGGTGGTGTTTTTGGTAGCGGGAGGGTTTTGCTTTTTGGCGGGAACAAAAGCCCAGAAGTCTTCGTATTCCCCGCCTTCTTTGATCCAGCGTCTGATGAGGTCTTTTTCTGCGGAAGAGAGTGGCTTGGCATGCCCGTCTTCGGGCGGCATGGGGTCGGCCTTATCGGTGATCCGGATCCAAGCCTCGGAGTCTTCGAGGGAGCCGGGCTTGATCGCCTGAATACCGTCTTTGACTGCGTAGGCTCCTTCAGGAGTATCGAGCCGGAGCCCGGCCTTGCGGTTGGCTTTGCCCTTGGCGTCAACCCCATCGTCGGGGCCGTGACACATGATGCATTTGGCCGAGAGGATGGGGCGAATGTCCTGATTGAAGGAGATTTCGGCTCCGGCCGATGAGCAAAGAATCAAGGTGGTGATAAAAGTGCGAAAAAGCATGAGAAACTGATCTAAGGTGATCTTGAAAGTGAGCCTACAGGGGGGATGGATTAATGTCAGGGAAATTGAAGCGATTTGGGAAGATGTTTCCGTTATTGGGGCTCTGGTGATTGCTTGGTCGCTTGATCATGTCTAGAAGCACCTATGCCCATTACTGATCTTGGATTGTCTGAACCTTTGGTTCGCGCGCTCTCGCTATTCGATGAGGCGACGCCGGTGCAGGTGGCGGCGATTCCGGCGGCTTTGGCGGGTAGGGATCTTTTGGTGACGGCCAGGACGGGCTCGGGGAAGACCACAGCTTTTGTGCTGCCGATACTGGAGAAGTGGTTGGCAGCTTCGCGGAGTAAGCCGAAGAGGTTGCATGCTTTGATTCTGGTGCCCACGCGGGAACTGGCGGCGCAGGTGCGGGAGGTGATGCAGGATTATGCCCGGGAGCTTCCGGAGCGGATTAAAGTGGTGAGCGCGGTGGGTGGGGTGTCGATCAATCCGCAGATGATGGCCTTGCGTGGGGGAGCGGATGTCATTGTGGCGACGCCGGGGCGATTGCTGGATCTGGTGGATCACAATGCGGTCTCGCTGGAGGAGGTGGGCACGCTGGTGCTGGATGAAGCAGATCGCATAC
>JAKMEV010000396.1:0-7148 GCA_022425785.1 Akkermansiaceae bacterium
CCCTCCACGGACCCGCGACGGGGTGGGCTACCACCAGGTCATCCCCCCATGAACTCTTTCCTCGGAGTGCCCATTAAGCAAGGTGAGGAAATAATCGGTATGGTGGGCGTGTCCAATCGTCCAGGTGGTTACGACCCAGAGATTGTCGAAGAAATTGAGCTTCTTTTCTCCACCTATGGTACGATTATCAGGGGCTTTCAGTTCGCAAAACAGCAGCAAGCCGACCAGCAGCGCATCGAGGCCCTCAACCTGAACCTTGAAGCACGGGCCGCTGATTTGGCGGAGGCCTTGGATATGAATCGACGGGTGGAACGCGAGCGTCGGGATGCTCTTGAGGAATACTCCGCAAACCTCGAGCAGCGGGTCGCTGAGCGCACTGCGGAACTCGAGCAGTCCCAGCGTCAGTTTCAGGACCTTTTTGAGTTCGCACCGGACGCGCTGGTCATGACCGATCAGGCTGGCGTCATTCAGCTGGCCAATCTCCAATCCGAGCGGATCTTCGGATGGAAACGAGATGAGTTGCTTGGCCAATCGGTAGAAATCCTTCTTCCCTTCCTGCGGGGTGAGTTTCCCGGGGAACAGCTCAACATTTCGGAAGATACCGAGAATGCCAGCCTCTCGGGCAGGCGCAAGGACGACACGGAATTCCCCCTGGAGATCAGCTTCAGCCCGATCCAAACGGAAGACTGTAAACTGGTCACAGTCGCCATGAGAGATGTATCGGAACGAATTCTTCTGGAACAAGAGGTAGCGAGAATCAGTAGCCATGAGCAAGAACGTCTCTCGCGCGAGCTGCACGACCACCTTGGTGCATATCTCGCTGGAATTGCGTTCCGTTGTAAGACAATGGCAGAGACCCTGAAGACCAGAGCCATTCCCGAGGCAGAGCACGCCCAGCAACTAGTGGGCCAAATCAATGACGGGATCAATTTGGTCCGGAATTTCGCCCGCTTGCTTTCTCCAGTGGATGTAGCTTCCGGAGGCCTTGCCGCGGGATTGACCGGGCTCGCTCGGGAGATGGAGACGATTTTCGAAATCGACTGCCAAGTGAATCTCTCCAGTGAGCTTCCGCCTCTCACTCAGGAGCAAAGCATGCAGCTCTACCGCATCGCTCAGGAGGCCATTCGCAATGCCGTGCAGCACGGGAAAGCCCCGCACGTATCCCTCTCCATTCAATGCGACGCAGACTGCCTGACGATGACAATTGCGAACGACGGCGTGCCATGGAATCCTGAAGAAAAACCCCGCCTAGGCCTGGGCCTGCGAACCATGCGGCACCGGGCCGCCGGTCTCGGTGGATCGTTCACCATTCACGCCAGACCCGATGGCCTCACTAAAGCAATCTGCACACTTCCCTATCCAACTGAAACGGAAGCAACCCCAGCCCCTCCCGATGAAAAAAATTAGCGTTTTAGTCGTAGATGATCACCCCTTTTTCCGGAGCGGCCTGATACAATGGTTAAATCAGCAAGAGCTGGTTTTAAGCTGCGCGGAAGCAGGCTCGGTAGCCGAGGCCAGAATGGCAGTCGAGGAGGCAGAGCCGGACGTGATCCTCATGGATTTGAGGCTTGGCGATGGAGAAGGCCTGGAACTCACTCGGGAACTGGCACCAGAACACCCGGAGATCAGGATCGTCGCATTATCACAATTCGACGAGGACCTTTATGCCCACCGGGCCCTTCAGGCGGGAGCCCGAGGTTACCTGATGAAATCGGAAGCCACCGAATCGGTTCTGGCTGCAATTCGAACCGTCATGAAAGGAGGAATCCACCTCAGCAGCGTGATGGCCGCCAAGCTCCTCCAGAATATCTTCCCCGATCCGATTTCAAATTCCGTGGACCTTGCTAAGTTGTCCGACCGCGAACTCCAGGTATTCCAACTTCTGGGCGCCGGAAGGAGTACGGTTGAAATTGCCGGCCACCTGAAATTAAGCCCCAAAACGGTGGAAACTTATCGGGAGAACCTGAAAAGGAAACTGGCCCTACCCGATGGAGCTGCCCTGTTGCGGGCTGCAACCCTCTGGTCGGAAGGCGGAAATACCTAGGTTGGATTGAGGAAACACCCGTTTTCTCAAGAGCCTCCGCCCATACCTTCACTACCAAAACCTGACTCTTTATAGGCAGGGTCTACCAACCCTTTCCCGGATGCGGGATCGCTCTACCGTCGCATCAATGCCAGCATGAGCGCCTCATCCGACAACGCCATGCCGACTTTCCGATCTTCCGCCTTCCTAATCATTTTACTTTCCACAGTCCTCCCTTCCCCGGCCAAAGAGCATCTTCTCGGGCCAACGGGAATCATGGCCCAAGCCAAGGGGAATCAACTTCTCGTTCAGAGCATCGCTCCCGGATCACCTGCTGACGGAAAACTAAAAAAAGGCGACACCATCATCGGTGCTGCCGGAAAACCGTTTTCGAAAAATTCCCGCCGGGAATTCGCCCAAGCGATCGACCAGGCCGAAGCCTCCAAAGGCACTCTTCCCCTCACGCTCAAAGGCGGACGAAAAATCTCGCTGCAACTCCAATCCCTGGGCTCCTACAGCAAGACCGCTCCATGGAATTGTCAGAAAACCGATGCCATCATCACTCGCATCGCCGATCAGATGTTGGAGTCGAAAACCTTCGTCAATAATCAGATGCCCGTCGGCTACATTGGGCTCCTCGCAACCGGTGAAAAAAAATACCTCGACGCCGTGAAAGTGGAACTTCCCAAACAACCATGGGCGAAAGCTCCTGACCCAGCGGTCCTCGCCGCATTGCTGGAAGGAGACAAAGATCTCGGTTACATCGGTTGGTATTGGGGATATCAAATGATCGCCCTTGCCGAGTATCATCTCGCTACCGGCGACAAGTCGGTCCTCCCCGCTCTCGAAGCATATGCGCTCACTATGGCCCGCGGGCAGGACTCCGCCGGCATTTGGGGACACCGCCTCGCCACCGTCAAACGCAACGGCCGCCTCCCCGGATACGCCCACATCAACAATCCCAGCCTGAGCACCCTCATTGGAATGCAAATGGCTCTCAAGTGCGGGATCGGCAATCCCGAAATCAAAGCAGGAGTCGACCGCAGCGTGGCCTTCTACAAAACCTACGTAGGAGAAGGCGCCCTCCCCTACGGTGTCCACGATCCCGACACTCGCATCTTCAACAATAACGGGAGCAGCGCCATGGCCGCTCTTGTCATGAGCCTGGCTGGCGAAAAAGAAGCCGCTGAGTTCTTCTCCCATCAATCAGCCGCCGCCCATGACATTCAGGAAACCGGACACGCCACTCACTACTTCAACGTGCTCTGGACCCCACTCGGCGCCAATGTCGCTGGCCCGGAAATCTCGCAGGCCTTCTTCGAGAAAGGCAACTGGGTGCGCACGCTCTACCGTGCCTGGAACGACCGCTTCACCTACGACGGCCAGAACCAAAAAGCCGCCAACGACGACGGATCGCTTCTGCTGGCCTACTGCCTTTCCAGAAAAAAACTCTTCATTACCGGCAGAGACGCCGATGAATCACTTTGGGCCAAAGGCGGGCAAGTCAGCGAAATCATCAACGCCTCGCAGATCGACTACGCGTCCTTGAGTGAAGATGAATTGATCACCCTCTTCGGCCACCCCGCGCCTCAAGTCACCCGCCGGGCGGTGTGGACTCTGAGAGATCGCAAGGGCGACTTCACTCCGAAAGTCGCCAAGCTCATCAAAAACGGAACCAACATCGAAAAACGCAGCGCCATCGGCTTCTTCGGTTACCGATGCCCGCCCGAATGGGCACTCCCGCAGATCGATCTCATCGGCTCCGTTCTTCGCAATGAAAAGGAACATTCCAAAGTCCGTTCCGCCGCCACCTACTCGCTCTGCTGGCACGGCACACCCGCCCAAAAATACTACCAGGACATGCTTAAGTTGATCCTTGCTGAAAAACCAAACGATCCCTTTGAGATCATCGACAAGGAAGTTGCCAAAAGCCTCAACATCCTCGCACCCGATCCTTTCGCTGCCGGATTGGTCACGGACAAAAATCTCTTCTATCAGGCATCCCTCAAACTCTCCGACAACCCACGTCAGGAAGCACGATCCGACGGCATGAAAATGCTCCATTCAATTCCTGCCGAAGACTTTCACCTCGTCGCCGGAAAGGTCAAACACGTGGTCCGGAATCAGGATCCGAATTACCATTCCTATCACAACCCCATGGCGGGCGTGCAAGCCGCAGCCCTCGTTCTGGCCGAACTCGACATCAAGGAAGGCCTCGAATGGAGCTGGGCCATGCTCCAGGCCGAGGACGGAAAAGCCGGCTTCAAAGCCCGCGCCATTCTCACCATCCTTAAGGCCTACGGACCCAGTGCGAAACCTTACCTCGAAAAAATCCGGGCCGATGAAAGCCTCACCCGCCTCCTGACTTCAGGCCGCTGGAAGCGAATGTATGATCAAATGGTCAAAGCTGTGGAAGGCGGCGAACCTGAAAAACTCGTTCCCTTTGAAAAGGCTAAAACCCCAAGGTAGCGATCGCCAGATTCAAGGAGAAACTTGGATCACTCCAACCCGCAGGTAGACCTGAGTCAAGCCCGTCGGAGAGATCCCAAAATAATGAAATTGAGAATCGAAATATACTAGACCTCAAAACATGTTGGCTTAGCGTCAGATTTCTAACCCCTTTACGATGAAGACATTCAACATCTGGCTCCTCGCCTTACTCTCCTTCCAAAGCCTCGCCATCGCCGACCCCGCGAAACCGGCCGAAAAAAAAGAAGCTGCGACGCCCTTCGAGGTCTCTGACAAAGAAGTCAAGATGCCCGGGGTCACGGTAAACCGCGAGACTCACGAGATTCGCATCGAAGCCGCGGTCTGCCTGCAACAAGGAATTCTCGAATACGTCGTGTGCAAACCGGGCACTTTCGAACACGAAGCTATTTTCACAACCACGGCCAAGCCGGAACTCATCCATGCCGCGCTTTTGCTCAGCGGCATCAAGCCCACCCCTCTTCCCAGAAACTCTCCAGTCCTTTGGTGGGGAAGAGCGCTAAAACAGAAGGCCTCTCGAGTCAAAATCGAAGTGGAATGGAAGAAAGGCGAAGCCACGAAACGAATCAACCTGATTAAAATGCTCCAGAGTCGCGAGGACATCGACGAGGTGGATGCTCCTGCGGAAAAGCTCCCGGACGCTTGGGTCTTCGCCGGCTCCTTCCTCCACCAGAATGAGCAATCAAAGAAGCCCATCTACGCCGCAAACCTCAGCGGGATCATCGTCGGCATCTGGCCCGACCCCAGCACCGTGATCCAATATGGAATCGAGAACGGCAATCCCTACGAAGGAAAGCGGCTGGGAATTGAGATCAATGAGAAGCTGGTCCCTAAGGTAGGCACCAAGGTGAATTTGATTTTCTCGAGGCTCGAAGCCTCGCCGAAAAAAGACGAAGAATGAGGCACAGATGTCCGTATCGGAAAGGTTGCAAATTCTTCAAACCATGAGAATCCGATTCCTCGTCGCGTTCCAACTGCTCGTCATTACCGCAGTCGCCAACACCTTGCCCGTCGGTAAGGACACCGAAGACATCATGGTCGGCGTGACCGGAATGTTCGTTGCTCTTAAAGACGGCGATCTTCAGGTCACGAAAATCACTCCGGATACCCCGGCTGCTGGCTCTCTCGAGCAAGGTGATGTCCTCCTGGCCGTCGACGGCAAGTCTCTAGAGATTCAAGACCCTCGACATCCGCTCGGATTCGCAATCAACGCGGCCGAGGGACGCGACGGGAAAATGAAGTTCGCGATCGAACGAGGCGGAGCAAAGAAGACCGCCCTAGTCCAACTCTCCTCATCCGGAAGCTATGGCTCAACCTATCCCGTCGATTGCAAAAAATCGCAACGCATCGTGGACGAAACCGCCGCCTTCATCCTGAAACACGGTGGACCGGGCGGAGGAATCAACGGAAATCTTGAAGCCTTGTTCCTCCTCTCAACCGGTGACAAGAAATACCTTCCCGCTGTCGAAAAATACGCCGTCGCTCTAGCCGGAAAAAAAGCCGGAACCAGCGTCTGGGGAATTGGTTACAGTGGCATCTTCCTCGGCGAATACTACCTCGCCACCGGAGACAAGCGGGTCCTGCCTGCGCTCAAGGAACGATGCGAAACACTCAGCTCCGGCCAGTATTTCGGCGGCTGGGGACACGGAGCCTCCCACTGCGGCCCGGGTTACGTCACCGGCGGATTGCTCAATGCCGCGGGCGACCAGGCTTTGACTACCTTGATCCTTGCCCGCGAATGTGGCGTAGAGGTGAACCAAAAAACCTATGATGACGCCTTGCGTTTCTTCTTCCGCTTCGCCGGTCGCGGAGGCGTCCCATATGGCGATCACCACCCGGAGCTATGGTGGTCATCGAATGGCAAGAACGGCGGCCTGGCTTCCGCGCTGACCTTGTTGCCGGATAAGAAATTTCAAGCCGGCGCGCAGTTACTTGCTCTCAGTGAGACCGACACTTACTTCGGTTGCGAAGGCGGACACGGCTCCTGCTTTGGCAACCAAACCTGGCGCAACATCGTCGATGCTCTCGTCCCTGCCGAGCACCTCGATTCCTATTGGCGACATAAGGACAAGATGGTCTGGTTCTACGAATTATCCCGCATGCCCGGCGGAGGGTTCCGGACGCCCTGGCATCCCGGTCATGGCACCATCGGAAAAGCACCCCTCTACCAAACCGGCCTCATCGCAATGGCCTACACTTCCTATCTCAAAAACCTCCGCATCTGTGGCAAGCCACGCACCGAATTCAGTGTCCCCCACAAACCCACCGCCATTGAACTTTCACTCGAAACAGACGACTTCCATCGCGTCGATTTTATCGAGGGAGTGAAAATCGAGGAAGAACCTCACGAGATCGCCGCTGTCTTCCAAACAATCTACAACAAAGACGGCTCGATCAAATCGACCAAGTCCAAGGCCTCCATCAACACCAAAGGAAAGAAACAAATGCCCGTCGAGTGGTATGCCAAAATGATGCACCACTACTCACCCACCGTCCGCGACTGGGCCGCTCATGGATTGGGTTTTCAAGGTGAGTCAGCGATCCCCGAAATCAAGAAAGCTCTCGCCAGCAAAGACGGACGCCTTCGCGTGGCAGGACTCGATGCCATCAGTTGTGCCACCGGCTGGGGCATTGGCAA
>JAKMEV010000167.1:0-11020 GCA_022425785.1 Akkermansiaceae bacterium
CCGCCAAACACGCCCGTATTCTTCAGCTGGGATCAGCCATCTTGTTTGAACAAGAACTCGATACCGTAATTAACCGAACCGAACACGGCTTTTCGACACTCGTCATCGATACCACTTGGCCTACTAGCGAAGGTGAAGCCGGCCTCAAAATAGCTCTGGATCGCATCTGCGCCGAAGCCGAAACGGCGGTAGACAATGGCACCGAGATTCTCATTATTTCCGACCGCGCCACTTCCGCCGAACGCGTTCCAATTCCATCGCTTCTCGCAACCGGATCAATTCACCATCACCTAAACCGCTGCCGCAAGCGTCTTCGCTGCTCCGTAGTTGTCGATACCGGCGAAGCCCGCGACACCCACCAGATCGCCTGCCTCTTCGGATTTGGCGCGACTGCCGTCTGTCCATACCTCGGCTTCGCCACCGTTCGTCAGGTTGTTGCTACCGACACCAAAGGCAAACTCGGTGAGGTTACTCCCGAGAAAGCAATGTCGAATTACCGCAAGGCTCTTGAAAAAGGCCTCCTTAAAATTATGTCCAAGATGGGCATCTCTGTTCTCAACTCTTATCAAGGGGCACAGATTTTCGAAGCACTCGGAGTGGGGAAGGAAGTTGTTGATTATGCCTTCACCGGCGCACACTCCCGTATCGGCGGAGTTGGTTTCGCTGAGATTGCCGAAGAATCTCTCGTTCGCCATCGTGCAGCCTTCGAGGTCAATCCTGAAGAAGGGAAAACCCTCAATCTTGGCGACCCCGGATACAACCGTTACCGGAAGTCCGGCGAGTCCCACGCACTTACCACCGACGTCATCAAGAATTTCCACACCTTTGTCCGTGACGGCAAAAAAGAGGATTACGACGACTATGTCAAAGTCACTCTCGCGAGCGACCCCATCACAATCAAAGACATCCTCGATTTCAAAATTCCCGCTTCCGGTATTTCGCTCGACGAAGTGGAACCTGCAGAAGAAATCGTCAAGCGCTTCACCACCGCTGCCATGTCGATGGGCGCCCTCTCTCCTGAGGCACACGAAACCCTGGCCATTGCGATGAACCGCATCGGCGGCAAGTCTGACTCAGGGGAAGGCGGCGAAGATCCACGTCGATTCCAACCTTACGCCAATGGCGATCACGCTCGTTCCTACATCAAGCAAATCGCCTCCGGTCGCTTTGGAGTCTCGGCTCACTACCTGGTGAACGCCGACGAACTCGAAATAAAAATGGCTCAGGGTGCCAAGCCCGGCGAAGGAGGACAACTCCCCGGGCACAAGGTCAACGCCCTCATCGCCCGCTTGCGGAATACGCAACCCGGCGTGCAGTTAATCTCACCCCCACCCCATCACGACATCTACTCGATCGAGGATTTAGCCCAGCTCATCCACGACCTCAAGGAAGTGAATCCAAAAGCGAAAGTCACCGTAAAGCTCGTCTCCGAATCCGGAGTGGGAACCGTCGCCGCAGGCGTCGCCAAGGCCAGCGCCGACAACATTCTAATCTCCGGTCACGACGGTGGAACGGCAGCCTCCCCGCTCTCTAGTACGAAGCATGCCGGACTTCCCTGGGAACTCGGTATCTCCGAAGCCCATCAGGTTCTCATGATGAACAATTTGAGAAACCTTGTCACGCTGCGTACCGATGGAGGCTTGCGCACTGGACGGGATGTTATCATCGCCGCAATTCTCGGCGCCGAGCAAATGAACTTCGGAACCATCGCGATGATCGCCATGGGTTGCGTCTATGTTCGCAAGTGCCACCTGAACAACTGCCCTGTTGGGGTTGCAACCACCGATCCAAAATGGCGCGCCAAGTTCAAGGGAACTCCTGATCACGTCGTCAATTTCATGATGGGCGTGGCTGAAGAGGCCCGCGAGATCATGGCCACTCTGGGAGTTCGTTCATTGAACGACCTCATCGGGCGTCCGCAACAGTATCTCGAGCAGCGCGAAGTCCCCGATCACCCCAAAGCCAACACTATCGACCTCTCGGCTGTTCTTGCCGACAAAGCCGACGACTATACAGTTCGAATTTGCACCAGTGAACGAAATGACGGTATTCACAAGCCCGCCCTTGATCTGCAAATCCTCAAGGATCTCACCGCTCATACCGGAGGCTCCGAGACCGGCAATCCCACCGCCGGATGTCTAGACCGCGACCCTTTCGAAAATGAATACGAAGTCGTCAATACCGACCGGAATATCGGAACCCGAACCGCTGGCCGCGTTGCCGAGATATACGGAAATCACGACCTTCCCGCCAACACTATCAACCTAACCTTCAAAGGATCAGCAGGACAATCATTCGGCACCTTCCTCTGCGGAGGAATCAAGCTGACCCTGATCGGCGAAGGAAATGACTACGTCGGAAAAGGCATGGCGAACGGAGAAATTACCGTCCGCCCCCCAGCAGAAATGTGCGAAAATTTCATCGCAGCGGAAAACTCCATCGTTGGCAACACCTGTCTCTACGGAGCGACCGGCGGACAACTCTTTGTCAACGGCCGGGCTGGAGAACGATTCTGCGTCCGCAACTCCGGATCAACCGCCGTCTGCGAAGGCGTCGGCGACCACGGTTGCGAATACATGACCAACGGCCTCGCCGTCATCCTCGGAAAGACCGGTAAAAACTTCGGAGCGGGAATGTCAGGAGGCACTGCCTACATTTACGATATCGATGGGAAATTCCAGTCCCGCCTGAACCCCGAAATGGTCGTTGCTCGTCGCGTGCGCCGCTCCCAGGACAAAGAGGAACTAAAAGCACTCGTCAAGGCCCACGCCGAGAAAACCGGCTCACCGAGAGCCCAGGAAATTCTCAGCAACTGGGATGACATGCTACCCAAATTGATTCGTGTCATTGCTAAAGAGAAATACGATCTCGAAAAAGCCGAAGAGGAACACGAAGCCGCGGTCGCAGTCGATTAAATTGGACGGAGATTTAAGCACTTCAGGCGATTCTGTTCCCGTAACAGAGTCGCCTTTCTATTTCCCAGTCTGCTCAAGCAAGGCTTTCATCACCGACATAATCCGGATGAGACGTTCAGCATGATTGACAATTTGGCTCTTCCCCTGCTCCCCGAGGGCGACATGAATCTCTCCTGAGCGCTCGTCCGCGAGTCCGAAGTTCCCCGCCCAACCTTTCTTGGAAATAAGTTGTTCCAAAATATCTGCTGACTTCTCCGTAGTCTTTATATCAGCCCAATTGAGAGGAGAACCACCACCCTCCAGAATAAGAAGACTCCCCAAGCTTTCCTCTTCCTTCCCGATTCTTTCCCAGATCCAGCTCTTAGGATCGCCCTCCAACAAGGGCGGGTAAAACGCGATCCTTATGCCCTTCTTAGATTTGTGCATCGTGTAATATTCTGCCAACCCAAGCGAAAAAGCCACCGGAGTCCCGCTGACTCCGTAAGGCACGGCTATGACATTGATCTCCTTAGGCTCAGCAGCACCAACATTCACCCACAAGGTCGGCCAAAGTTTACCCGCCGCAATATCCTCAACTTTTTTGAACACTTCGTAGCCCAGATTAGGAGGCTCCAGCGTCCCCTGAATCATCGACCAGGTTTGCTTTAAGCCACGAACACCTTCGTCCGAACCAAAGCTTCTCTCGACAATCCGATGGTTTAGCTTTTCCAAAAAGTCGGCCAATTCTGGAATCGTGACGTCTCCCTCCCGCGGCTTCTGCTTTTCCTGCTCTTCATTCGCTCCGAGGTAGAGCGCAATGATAATAGAGACGATCAAAAGCGCCGGAATGACCGCCAGCGTAATTTTAATTCCGCTGACCTTGCTGGGTTCTCTCGTCTCACTCATCTTTTTACCAGTTTCGAAATTTCATCTGCCGCACGCCGATGCACTCCGGTCTCTCCCAATTTAGAGGCCGCCTCCAGGAGTTCCTTGTGAAGCTTGGTTCGCAAATTCTCATCTTCCAGATACCTTCCAAGCCAGGCTGCGAGTTCATACGAGTTGGCATCATTCTGAATAAACTCCGGAACCACTTCCCGGCCTGCAAGAATATTGATCAAACCGATATGAGGCAGCTTTATTAACTGGCGCGCAATTAGGAAAGTCGGCCAAGCCACCCGATAAACCAAACAATAGGGCAATCCGTAATAGGCCGCCTCAAGCGTCGCGGTCCCGCTGGCTACCACGCCCAGACTGACCTGCTGCATCAGCCTCTGGCTCTCACCAAGCTGGATTTCCACCACTCCCTCGGGAATCTCACTCTGCGCCAGTAAATCCAGCATCATGATCTGAACCCGCTCGCTGGCGGCCGCGGTCCTGAATCGAATCGGCGTCTTAGCCCTCTTCCGCATCACCTTCACCGTCTCCAACATCAGCGGAAAGATGCGGCTGACTTCCTTGCGGCGACTGCCTGGGAATAAGCCCACCACACCATCCTCCCGACTTTCCGAAATTCTTTTCTCCTCTAACTCATCCACCAAAGGATGCCCAACCCAACTCGTTTTCAGGCCAGCTTGCTGAAAAAGCGAAACTTCAAAAGGAAAGAGACACAACATCAGGTCATGTGACGCTGCAATTTGTGGGATCCTCTTCTGGTTCCATGCCCAAACCTGCGGCGCGACGTAATGAACGATTTTCGTCTCAGGACAGAGCTCCTTGACCTGCTTTGCCAGACGCAAATTGAAACCTGGATAATCCACCAGTAGGAGGATCTCGGGCTTCCAGTCCCGAATTTCCCTGAGAACTCGATCAAATCGCTCCTTAAACCAACCATATCGCCGAATAACCTCAATAAATCCCACCACCGCAGCCTCATCCACCCAGTCGGACACGCCAGCCTCGGCCAGCTCAGCCATGGCCTTTCCACCCAAGCCACGAAACTCCACCTCACCGAGCTCAAATTGAAGCGCTTCCATCAGTTCCGCTCCATGGGTATCCCCACTCACTTCACCTGCCACCACATAGACCGAACAACTCATCGACGTGCGGATGCTACGCTAGCTGGCTCGATTTCCAACCCACAAAAGCACTCCAGACGTAAATCGTCTCACAAGGGCTTGCTTCCCATGCTCCGAGGCGTTAATTCCTCTTACCACAGTCGCATTATGTCCGAAAAACCCGAACAGCAGCCTCAACCCGATCAGTCCCCCAGCCCCATCGGTGAAATTTCCCAGGAGCCATCCTCTTTTGAGGCCTTCCTCGATGCCAATCAGAAAAAGCTGATCATCGCTGGAATTATCCTCATCATTGCTCTCGTGGCCTACGTAGTAATCGACGGCCTCAAACAACAAGAACTTGAGAATCACTCGGCTGAAGTAAGCGCCGCACGAACTCTTGCCGAACTGGAATCCCAGGCTTCCGAAAAAGCCGGAACCAACGCCGGCGGCACCGCTCTTCTCCGCAAAGCCCAGCTTCAATGGAGAGACCTGCAACAACCTGAGGCCATAGAAACACTTGAATCCTTCGTCAGCGAGTATCCCGATCACCCAGCGTTTGCCAGCGGTCTGGCTTCCCTCGCCTCCTATCAGCATAAAATGGGCAATCTCGAGGCTGCCAAGAAAAACTACGGAAAAGCGGTCGAAGAAAAGGCCGCCATCAGCTCGATGGCCCTAATTTATCTCGGTGACATCGCTCGAGGCGAAGGAAACGACGAAGCAGCCGGGGAATATTATGATCGTGCATCCTCGGAATATGGCGACATTCATGCCAACATACGCCAAATTGCCGAACGTCACTCCAAGCTTCTGGGAGTAAGCGCCCCAATCGAAGTCAAGCCTGCTCCTCCCGCTCCCAAGCCCGGGGCTGCCAGTAAGCCCGTTAAAGTCGACCCTCTCCCCGCCAATCCCGACCTCCCTGAAAAGCCTGTCGTTCCGGAAGCTCGTGTCCCTGTCGTCCCAGCCGATCCAAAGCCTGCCCTTCCCCAAGATCCCAAGCCTGTTGATCCCAAGCCTGTTGATCCCAAGCCACCAATCCCAACGGATCCAGAGCCCGAAACACCAAAAGCTCCAGCGGACCCACCCTCAAATTAAGCGCCTCCGGCACTTCCCACTTTGCAAACTATCTACCCTAGCTCATATAATCTAATTCGTAGAAACTAAGAACCGTGTTCGAAAAAATCAAAAGTAAGTCACTCGCGGGAGATCAACCCCCCGCCGCCCCTCAGCCACTCGCTCCACCAGCGGCGGCTCCTCCCCAACAAGCGGCAGCACCTGCCGCCGCTCCGGCGACAGCCTCAGCCAGCGCACCCGCCTCAGGCGGACAACGCAACATACTCAGCAACGACGTCCACATCAATGGTTCCGTTAAGTTCACCAACGACCTCCTCGTTGACGGACGTATCGAAGGAAAAATCGCCTCGGACGGCGCGCTCACCGTCGCCGAAAACGCCCACATTAAGGCAGAGGTAAAAACCAAATCGGTTGTCATTTACGGCAAGGTTCATGGAAACATCTCCTGCAGCGAACGCGTGGACATCAAAAGCAGTGCTGAAATGGTGGGAGACGTCAAAGCTGGCTCACTCTCCATCGAACCAGGGGCAATTTTCGTCGGTAAATCGGAAGTTGGAACCCCAACTGCCCAACCTCAAAAAGAGGCTCCGCAAAATAAGGCTTCCCAACAGGGAAAACCTCAGCAGCAACAGGGAAAACCTCAACAGCAGCAGGGTAACAACACAAAGACCCAAAGCGCTCCCCAGAAATAACGAACTGGCTCCGAACTAACTTTCCAACCGCCATCAGGTTTCCCGGTGGCGGTTTTTTCGTCCTCATTAACTACCTCTCTTTCCGGAGCATACCGGAATCGGAAACATTGCAAGGGCCACATTATCAAGGATGCCAATAGCTCAAAATAAATTCATTATAGGCCCATTTTCCCCTTGCCCAGCCGACTGAATCGTTTAGTTCTTTAGGGGATCGGTGTGAGACTTTCATATCGTTCTTTGCAGATAATCCAGATGGGGGTAAAGGTCCGATTCCTTTACTCCCATTTATCTTTTAAGCGAGGTCCATCACCAGCGCCTTGGTCCACCATTCCTTAAAAGACTCGATAAACACATCATGCACCGGATCACCGGTCTGATACCGGTCATGGGCCTCCATTGAATCGAATTTCACCGAGAGCCCATAGCTCCACGAATGATCCGTCACAGGACGCTCCGGAGTTTCAGCAGGCTTTCCCCATTCGGATGACGCAATATTTTTCGAAAGACAGAGCGCTTTGAGCCCTTTTTCAAAGGCTTCGAGATCACCAGGATTGAGACGATCTTCCTTTAGCCAAAAATAAACATGATGTTCCATGACAATGCGATATGACGAATCTCTCCGATGAGCAAGCCTGCAACCACGATTGCAAAGGTTGATTTTCAGGTAAAGACATGCCAATTTCTGGCATCGGTGGCGCTCTTAACATGACAATCGATACGATCCCGGTTTCCATGATTCGCTTTCTCATCCCCAGGTATCTTCTGACACTGCTTTTCTTCTGCAGCTTCACGATGCCAACTGCCGCGCAGTATCGGGATGAAGACCGCCTCTTTGCTGACGCCGAAAAATATTATACCCACGGGCAGGAAGTTCAGGACCGCTTTGAGAAAGCAAAGTACTCGCAGCACGTTGTCGGGCTCTACGAAAACTTCCTCGCCAAATTTCCCAACTCCCGGCACGCCCCCCTCGCCCGCTTTCATCTTGGCCACGCCTTGCAAACCCTCGGCCAACTCGATCAAGCTAAAGCCAACTACCGGGCCGTCATCAACCGACATCTTAAAGGTCAATGGGTAGGCAACGCCGCCCGGCAACTTGCCTACCTCTTTTACATCGAAGAAAACTGGGCGGAAGCAGCCAAATATTTCGGTGTCGCCGCCCTCCATCTCACGAACCAGGATCTTCGCTTCAGCGCCCTAACCAAACGAGTTCAATGTCTCCTCAAAATTAATCGCACCAGAGAAGTCGTTGAAGTCCTCAAAATCATCATCGCTGAACCCAAACACCCTCACCAAGAGTGGGCTGTTTTTATGCTCGGCTACCAGTATTACCTGGATGAACAACTGGAACGCTCTATCAAACTCCTCAAACCTCTCACCAAGGAGACCGTCAATAGCATCTATCGCTCCCAAGCCATGTTCTACGTTGGCTTAGCTTCGGCCGAACTTGGCCTCAGCGACGAAGCCGCTAAAAACCTTCATGCCGTCTTGAAGATCCGCATGAACGATCCATCCCTAACAAACGAACAACGAATCAGTCTTGGAACCAACAAAGCGCTGGCTCAAACCGCTCTCATGAAGGCTTCCCTCGACAAAGAAGACTATCAGGAAGTCGTCAAGCTCTATTCAATGGGCGACTATGGCGCCAAAGGAAAAGTCGAGGCACGCCGTTCCATGAGAGCGGGCCGTGCCTTTCTCGCACTTAAGAAATATCAACAGGCCCGGGCAGCCTTCAGGAGGGTTGACCGAAACCTCCCCAACACCGAACTGGCATTTGAGTCCGCCTACCTCTGTCTCGAATGTGATTATCTGCTCAAACACAATGGGCTCTCCGAAAGAGTCGACATTTTCTTTGAGCTATACGCCAACAAAAACCCGCACGACCCGCGCCTTCACATGGCAAATTTCCTTAAGGCCGAGACGCTCTATCAAGCCGGCGATTTCGAGGGAGCCGGGGAAACCTTCAACCTCGTCGAGTCAACCCTCATCAAAAAAGAATACCGGGCCGATCTTCTTTACAAGCGCGGCTGGTGCCTCAGCGAATTCGGTGATTTCAACGGAGCCAACCGAAGCTACACCCGCTTTCTCGCTGACTTCCCTGATGATTCTCGCAAAGCGGAGATCCTCGCTAAGCGAGCCGAAGCCATCTTGGCTCTGGGCGATGAAATTTCGGCGCTTAAGGACTTCGAAGAACTCATCGCAATGAATCCTGAACCTATCCTGGCCGCATTTGCTTATCAGGGCAGCGGAAGGGTTCTCAGGAAAGAAAAGAAATATCGCACCATGGTTGAGCGTTATCGCCAACTTCTTGCCAATTTTCCGGACATCTCCAAGAACACTGTCGCAAATGCCAACTATTGGATTGGTTGGGGACTCTACAAGGAAAATGAGCTCGATGGCGTGGCTCCCTACCTTGAAAAAGCCCGTGATCTTGCGCCAGAATTCTACAGTGAACCGGTAGGAAACATCCTCGTTCTCTCCGCCTTTGCCCAGCGTGATTCCACGGCCCTCCACAAAGCCATCCAGAGAATCCTCCTAGACGCCCCTGGCAAGGAAATCCCGTCCCACATTCTCTCCTGGCTCGGCGTCCAACTCTTTCACGAGGGAAATGTTAAAGGAGCCGTCACCTATTTAGAGAAATCGACAGATCCCGAAAATCCGGCCAAAACAAAACCTGGAGTCTGGCGAACCTTGGCCAAGGCACAAAACGAAAGCAAAAATTTTGCCGCAGCTCTGAAAACCGGGACGATCGTTCTCGGTCTCAAACAGGAAAAACGATGGGAAGCGGATGCCATGCTCGATCTTGCGCTCTCTCAGATCGGACTGGAAAAATACAATGAGGCAATAGAGACCACCAACAAGGCTCTCGCCGTTGATGTGAGGGGACCGCATCTCGCCGGACTCTATTTGGTCAAAGCGGAAGTCGCCCTCCGCCTAAACCGACCTGAGCAAGCCCTGCGGGACTACCAAAAAACAATTCAAATGGTTCTCGATGATCCGCTCATCAAACCACGGGCTCTCGCCGGCGCGGTCCAGTCCGCCGGACTTCTGGGAGAGGAAGAAAAAGCGGCTCAATACCGTCTACAACTCAAGCAGGGGTTCCCAAATTGGGTAGTTGACCCGATCGAAATCAAGCCTGAAAAGGAAGGCGAATAGTAGGCTAATTAGCCGTCTTGCCCATTGCGCGGAGAATCACCGGCTTCAAGGTAAGTCCTTGAACCGCGATCGAAAAAATGACCACGATATAGGTCGCCATTAGAATGGCCTGCCTGATCCCATCTTCAATCCCCTCCTTGGGAAGAGCGAGAGCCAAAGCCACGGAGATTCCTCCCCGAAGCCCGCCCCAGGTTAGAATCCGGATGATTCCCGGCGAAAACTCCCGGGAGCGCTTCAAGACAATCACAGGTAAAGAAACCGCAACCATTCTGGAGCCAAGAACAACTCCGATCAAAATAATTCCGGCAACCAATGCCGAAGAATTCCAACTCAGCACAAAAATCTCCAGTCCGATCAAGAGGAACAACACCGCGTTAAGCATCTCATCGATCAACTCCCAAAAGAGGTCAAGATGATGCCTTGTAGTCTCGCTCATCGCCAACTCCCGACCATGATTCCCAATCATCAGACCCGCAACCACCATGGCCAACGGACCGCTAAAATGGAAATAACTAGCAAGTTGATATCCCCCCGTCACCAAAGCTAGGGTAATCAGAATTTCCACTTGATAATTATCAATGGATTTCAACATCCGATAGGCAACATATCCGAGTAGGCCACCCAGTAACAAGCCACCCCCGACTTCTTCTATAAACAGAAGTCCTACGTCCATCGCGCCCCGATCCCCACCTCCTGCAGCAAAGCCAATCAAGGCGATATAGACGACAACCCCGACTCCGTCGTTAAACAAAGACTCTCCGGTGATCTTGGTTTCAATCGATTTTGAAACACCTACTTTCTTGAGAATTCCAAGCACTGCAACCGGATCGGTCGGCGAGATCAACGAACCAAAAACAAGACACCACAGAAACGGCACATCCAACCCGGTCAATTTGAAAACAAAGAATGCCGTACTTCCCACCAAGAGAGTGGAAACCAGCAGGCCAACGCTGGCTAAAATAGCCACGACATACTTCTGGTTCTTCAAATCATTCAGATTCACGTGCAGCGCTCCGGCAAACAGCAGAAAGCTCAACATGACCTGCATCACCGTTTCATTGAAATCGATCTGAGTGACAAACGAATCGGCATTATCCCGAAGCGCAGGCCAGAAGTTACCAAACAAAAGAAGGAGAGCACTCAATACCAATCCCAAGAGAAGAATCCCGATACTGTTCGGAAGCTTGAATACACGGTGATTAATGTATCCAAAAAC
>JAKMEV010000408.1:0-4361 GCA_022425785.1 Akkermansiaceae bacterium
ATCTCCGGGTTGAGCTCCCTGATCCCTTTGGTTTGTTTCAGCGGTGCCGGCCGACGGGCAATGAAGCGGGGGAAATATTGGTGATTCCGAGGCGATACAAATTGCCCCCTCTCGATTTAGGCGGGCAGTCAGAGTTGAAAATCGGAGGCGAAACGGCCTCGACGGTCAAGGGCGAGGGGGGTGAGTTTATGGGCTTGCGGGAATATCGACCGGGTGATTCCCCAAGGCACATGCATTGGAAGGCTTGGGCGCGAACCGGGCAGCCGATTGTGAAGGAATTCGAGGAAGTGCGCTTTCCGCGATACGGTTTGGTGTTGGATACCAATTTGCGGGGAAGTGGGCCCGAATTGTTTGAGGAGGCGATTTCGGTGGCGGCTTCGTTTGTTTCATCGATGGACCGGGAGCGGTGCCTGCTGGATTTAATGTTTGTCCGTGATGAACCAAGGGTGTTTACGGCAGGGCGTGGCGTGGCGAAGGCGGATCGATTGATGGAGATTTTAGCGCGGACCGAGGGGAATGATGAAGGTGGCTACGATCTGTTGAAAAGTTTGGTGTTGAGGTATGCCACGGAAATGACGGCGTGTGTGGTAGTCCTGACGGGATGGGACGAGGAGCGCGAGGAGTTTGTCGAGAGTCTTCGGCAAAAGGGGATGAAGGTGCATCTCTATGTCATTGGGGCGGGTGAGATGCCGGAAGAGGAAGGCTTGCTTGGGGCGCATTGGATTCGATGGGATGCGGTGCAGGAAGATCTAATGAAGAGCGCGTGATGGAGGAAAAAGTCCTATTCAAATCTCCACCGCGCCTTTTGCTGGGGGTGACCTTTCTTTTTTGGGGGGCAATGCTGGATCAACCATTGGCGGCTTTGATCGCGGCGATTGCGGTTGAGTCGCGTCATTGGACTGAGGTCCGGTGGAACTTCGGAGAGAAAGGCTTCGCGAGATCCTGGCAGTTGTGCATGTTAATTTTGATCGTAGTCGCAGTGGGATTTTTGCAGAGCGAGGACCGGACGGCTGAGGGGTCTTTGTTTCTGTTGTCCTGGTTGCCATTCATCCTGATGCCGATGGGCTTGGCCCAGCAGTATTCCTCTGACCGGGGTGTTCCCCTGACGACGTTTTCCTATTTCGCGAGGAGGAAGTTGGCTGCGGATCGCAAGGCGGGTCGTCCGGCTTATTTGAAATGGTTTCAGTTTGGCTACTGTTGGTTCGGGATCATTCTATTTACCGCTGGCTTGGGAATCGGAAAATTAGAGCTGGAACGCTATTATTTTGGAGTGTGTGTCTTGGTGGGAGTGGCTTTGTTTCATTTGCGAGGCAGCCGCAAACGTCCGGCCGCCTGGGCGATGGCTTTTATGATGGCGGTTGTCATGGCGGGAGCGATGACGGAGGGAGTCTATGTGCTCTACAAATATGTGGTGAAGAATGCTTCGCTGACGAGTAACGAAGGTGAATCCCAACGGGATACCGAAACGAAGATCGGAGATATTGCAGATCTTCAGTTGAGCCCGAAAATTGAGTGGCGATTTTTTCAAGACGAGGGGGAGCAACCCGGTTTGTTGAGACTGGCTGCTTATAACAAGCCGGTGGGGAGCAAGAGGTGGACGGGAAGGGGGCGTTCGCCGAAGTTTATCGAATCGAAAACCGTGACGGAAGAGCGTGATCGAGGCGGAGCGTTTTTGAAGATGTTTCAGAATGACGGTGGCGATTACAGCTATCGGGAAGAGGATTTGAAGTCCGGGAATTTTGGAAACCGGGGAAGAGTGATTGGCTTGGTTGACGATCAAAGTTTAATTCCCTCACCAATCCATGCTCGACGGATTCAGAAGCCGAAAGCCGAGGGGATGGAGTATAGCATTCTCGGTGCGACCCGGGTATTCGATCCGAATCACGGCGCGATGGAATTGGCTTTTGAATTTGAGAATGGAACCGGGGCGATTGAAGACGATCCTTCTTTGTATGATTTGCAATTACCGTCGGACGAAAGAAAGGGACTTACGAGATTCTGGAAATTTAGAGGAGTGTCTCTTGTGGAATGGCAGCGGGATGAGAGAAGGAGTCCGGTGATCTCGGTTGCCCACCGTGGAAGCTTGGCCGAGCAAAAAGAGTTGCTTACTCTGCTCGCCGGAGTTTTTGCGAGTAACCCGTTTGCATACGATCTGAAATTGGAAAATGATGAAAAGAGAGCTCCGATCACTTATTTCTTGGAAAACTCGCATGAGGGCCACTGCGAGTATTATGCCAGTGCGTCGGTGATGCTTTTGCGGAGGGCGGGAATTCCCGCCCGCTATGTGGTGGGGTATGCCGTAGAAGAAGAGGGGGACGAAGAAGGTGAATGGATTTTGAGAGGGAAGCATGCCCATGCGTGGGCCCAGGCATACATTGGCGGGAAATGGGAAAACGAAGGGAGCGAGGGGAGTCCGGTGTGGCGCTGTCGTGGCGGAGAATGGGTGACGGTCGATAATACTCCGACCAGTTGGCTGAGCGAAGGGAGCACCGATGGTTGGCTGCAGAAGATTAAAGACTGGGGGCAGATTGCCCGTCAGGACATTATCCTTTGGTTTTCACAACCTCTGATATCAGTGGTCACCAAGGTGTTCTTCATCTCCTTGTTTGTCCTTTTGATTGTGTTCCTGATCTACCGGCTCGTCGTGACTCGTCGCAATTCGGGATTGGTTGAAAAGGGAAGCTGGGAGAATGATTGTCGTAGATTAAATGCCCTAAAAGATTTTGAACGTTGGTTGGGAAAGCGAGTGGGGAGACGTCCCCGGGGAACTCCGATGGCGCCGTGGTTGGCGGAACATTTGGGTGAGGAAGCGGGAACGTTGATCGCGAGCTACCAGCGATTAATTTTTGATCCCCGTGCTCGTGAAACAGCGGAGGATGAACGACTGCTGCCCCAAATGATGTTCGAGGTGAAGAGGTTGAAGCTGGTTGTGAGGTCCAGGAGTTGAGTGTTAAAAAAAGTCCCGTAAGTTGGAGCTTACGAGACTTTTTGAAATGGTGAACTCCGAAAGGGATTTAGCCTTGGATCTGCTGTGCGTAGAAATCCTGCCAGTCCTCGAGGTTGTTGAGGTTCACGGCGTCGAGGATTGCTCCGTTGTCAGCGATTCCGACGGCCTTGAGGATCGCTCCGCGGGTATCATCGGTGTGGTTGTAACCAACGACGGAATCGTTGTGTTGGGCGACAGCCGCGTCGTCAAGCGCGCCGCCTTTTTGGTCGAGGATCCACTGCTCAAGCTGGGTGTAGGAAGGCTTGTTGGCCTTGATGTAGTCGAGGAAGGTCTCACGGTTGATACCAAGAGCATCGAGAGTCATTTGGTCGAAGCCGGCACCTGCTTCTGGGTAATCGCTGTGAAGTTTGCCGACTGCGCCGAGGGAAGCCTTCTGCCAGAGGCGTGGAAGGTGAAGGACGCCGAGTGGACCGGCGATGCCGGAGCTGATTGTAGGAATGATATCGTTCATTTCTTAGTTTATGTGTTTTCTGTTTTTTTAGAAGCCAAATAGGATGGTCATCTTGTTGCGCCGTGTTAGCCCTGTAGCTGGTTCATGGCAAATATTTAGTGTTTAGGATTCCTGAAAGGTAAGGAAATTTGAGTCAGCGGATGGAGACTCTTGCGTTTTTCGGGCGGACGGAGTTTGCTGTTTCCTTAACGGGATGGCAGAAGGATTTTCGATTAGTTCGCTCAATAAGGCTCAGCGCGAGGCGGTGATGAGTCTTGAGGGCCCAGTGTTGATTTTGGCTGGCGCGGGGACGGGCAAGACTCGGACGGTGACTTGCCGAATGTCGGCTCTTTTGGAAAATGGAGTGGCAGCAGAGAATTTGTTGGCGGTGACCTTCACGAATAAATCGGCAGCCGAGATGGCTGAACGAGTGGTGGGGATGGTCGGGAAAAAAAAGGGTAAGGCCCTAACGGTGTGCACTTTCCATTCGTTGTGCCTGAGAATTCTCAAGCGAGACATTGAGGCGGTGGGCTATAAGAAAAAATTTGCGCTTATGGCTGGAGGTGATCAGACGGGATTGATTCGTCAGTTAATCGTTCGAAAAGGAGGGGCGAAGATTAATTTGAAGCCGATGGAGGTCCTTGCTGAAATCTCGAAGGCCAAAAATGGCGAGCGGGATTTGGATACGATTCAAGACGATCTGATTGCGGCGATCGCAGTGGCCTATCAAAACGAACTCAGAGCGCAAAATGCCGTCGATTTTGATGATCTGCTTCTTTTGGGCGAGCGAATTTTGAGGGAACATACAGATATTCGGGAGTATTGGAGAAATCGATTTCGATACGTCACGGTGGACGAATTTCAAGACACCAACGGCCTGCAGATGAGATTGATTCAGCAGTTGGTGGGAGAGCCATACAATAT
>JAKMEV010000414.1:0-5901 GCA_022425785.1 Akkermansiaceae bacterium
TTATCGGAGTCGAAGACGACAACACTCTCAGTAATCGGATGATTTGGGATGAAGTGACCTTTGATGAAGGTGAGGGAATTCCCGTCGAACTTTTTGAGCTGAGGATCGCATTAAATGCTGAAAACCCAGGGCGTTTTGATTTTGCCTGGGATAGTCAGGATAGATACTACTACGATTTGGTGAGTAGCACCGACCTCTCTATTTCACCGGAAGAATGGCCATTATGGGACGGACGCTCCGACATTCAGGGGACTGCGCCACTCAATACGATAGAAATGGTGCCGAGTGGAGATGAGAGGCGGTTTTTCGCGGTGCTGAGGAAGGATGCTCGCACCCTTCTGTCCGAGTCCTTCGAGGACGACGACGGTGGCTTTACATTTACTTCAATCGCTGGCACCGACTGGACTTGGGGGACCCCGATTTCCTCTAATAGCGGGGGTGTTCCGAATCCCGGAGGTTCGGTGGATACGGGCAACGACGGCTCGGAAAAATGTTGGGGAACCGGAATCGAAAATCCCGGTTTCTATGCTAATCCGACGACCGACAGCTGCCTTCGCTCGCCGGAGTTTAGCCTTGTGGGCATGACCGAGGCCAAATTGAACTTTGCCGAGGCAGTGGATGTGGATGGAGGCGACTTGGCCGTGGTGAAGCTTATAAATGCTGTGGGAGACGCGGAGATTGCCACGGTGTATACTGTAACCGACGAGGTGATTGACTCATCTGCTTGGGCGGCTGCGAACGAGGGTAATGCGATTGATCTCTCGGCGGGACTGGGTGAGACGGTCTATCTCCAGTGGTGTCTCTCCGGAACGGGCGGCACGAGCCAAGACTATATTGGGTGGTATATCGATGATGTGGAGGTGACTGCCAAGTAATTAGCCAAGGTGCGAAGTTATAAAAAATGATCTCTTCGTGCCTGAGCATCGATTTTTTTCGTTGCTGGTTGAATTTGGTGAATTACGGAATGAGCTTCCGGGTGTCTCGATGTTCCTTCTCAAATTTGGCTGACTTCCGGCTATCCCTCTCTTGCCCTTCATTCCATACCTTTTATGATAGAACGATACAACCCTATGAAAGCCACGGCGTTTTTTGTCGCTTGTTTAGCTCCCTGTTCGGCCACGGCGGTTGATCCCGTTGTCACCGAGTTGATGGCTGATAATAGAGATACGATTGGTCTTCCCGAGGTGAATGGTCCTGATTGGATCGAAATCCATAATCCGGGGGGCTCTGCCATTGATTTGGCCGGTTGGCACCTGACTGACAATGCTCAGGCTCTTGATCAATGGACCTTTCCTGCGGGTGCTACCATCGCATCAGGAGGCTACCTTATTGTTTATGCTTCCGGTCTCGATATGATCGGAGGAGGAGAGTATCACACCAATTTTGGTCTATCTGATCAAGGTGAGTATCTTGCGCTGGTTCAACCCGGCGGCACGGTGGTGCAAGAGTTCGCCCCATCCTATCCGCAGCAGTATCCCGACATCTCCTACGGCCTTACTTCCGGCGGTACAAATGCGTATTTTACGAGCCCCACTCCGGGATCTCCCAACAACGCCTCTGTTCAGGGCTTTGTGCAAGACACCACTTTTAGCCACGACCGTGGATTTTATGATGCGTCCTTCGAGCTGCAAGTCACCACGGCGACTCCCGGGGCAACTATTTACTATACCACCGACGGTTCCACTCCGGATGAGACCAGTTCGTTTGTCGATGCTCCCGATCCCGCAAGTTTGCCGATCCTGACCTTGACGATTCCCACTACTACCATCGTGAGAGCCTATGCCGTAAAGACGGGTTACGAGAGCACCAATGTCGATACCCAGACCTACGTGTTTCCGGATCATGTGCTCACCCGCCGCAATTTGTCGTCATCGATCACGCAACACGCCACTTGGGGGCCCTTGATGCGCGATGCCCTGCTCGAGATCCCCAGCATCTCCCTGGTGACTCAGGAAGATATTCCTAACACCAACCCCAGCAACCCAAGTGAAATCTACCTTGATCCGGCGGAAGTTCACGTCTCGATTGAAATGATGTTTCCTGACGGCCGGGACGGGTTCCAGCATAACGCCGCCATCGAACGTTTCGGCGGCCAGTAAACCGTCTTCGACAAGCAGGCCCTGCGGGTGAGCTTCAAGAGTGAGCTCAACGGCGACCCTGCGGACCCCATTGACGGCCCCAAGCGCCTCAAATTCGACCTCTTCGGTGAGACCCCCTATGGCGGTGACACTGCTGTCAAGAGCTTCGACCAGATCATCTTGCGCAATGGCAGCCATGACTCGATTTTCTCGACCCACTATTCCCATTCGCGTGGCAACTACACCCGCGCCCGTTACTTCTCCGATCGGCAGATCGAGATGGGCCACCTCTCGATGCGCGGTAGATTCGTCCACGTCTACCTCAACGGTGTCTACAACGGACAATACCATCTTATGGAGCGACCCAACGCCGACTTCATGGCCACTCACCAAGGCGGCGAGGAGGCAGACTACGACATCATGAAAGGGCGAAGCGGAGTCAAGGCCATGGGGGATGCCCAGGCACAGACTAATGCCTGGATTACTTGGAACACCCTCAAGAACAATCTAGACAACTACAGCACCGTGTAGGCCAACATGGACGTCGACAGCTACATTGACTATATGTTGCTGAACTTTTACGGCGGGAATAAGCACGACTGGTACCCGAGCCACAACTGGGTCGCAGGCCGGAAGCACGTGGGCGGTAAGTATCAGTTCTTCATGTGGGATAACGATTTCCTCAATCGACGCGGGGGCAATTCCACCACTGCATCCACCGCCAACGTCACCGGCCACGGTGGACCGAGGAACATGTGGAATAGTCTGAAAAACCACCTGGAATTCAGAATTAGGGTCGCCGACCGGGCCCAGAAACACTTCTTCAGCGGTGGGATGCTCTCCCCCGAGCGGGTCGCCGCAGACTTCACTGAGCTTGGCGAACGTATTTCCCGGACGGTCATCCCCGAAATCGCCCGGTGGACCGATGTCGCACCTGGTTCTTACGATCCCGATACGTTTCAAGCTTCGATCAACTGGATCACCGATGTCAACGGACCGGACCGACACTGTGATCACCCAGATGCAAGCTGACGGATCCTTCCCGACTCTTGACGCTCCGGGCATCTCTCCTTTCGGGGGCTCCATCGTATCCGGTCAGGCTGTCGCAGTGACCAAGTCGGCTGGCGGGACGCTCTATTACACGGTGGACGGAGTCGACCCTCGCCTCATCGGTGGAAGTATCAGCGGGAGCGCCCTTTCCTCGAGTGCCGGGGCGGTCACGCTTCCAAATGGTGCGGGCGTGATCATGGCGCGTGTCAAATCGGGTAGCACTTGGTCGCCCCTCGTGGAGGCGGAATTTATGGTTGGAAATCTAGCCGGTCCCGGTGATTTGGTGATTACGGAGTTGAACTATCGTCCCGCCGCTCCTATTGCGGCGGAAATTGCAGCGGGATTTGATTCACGAACCGATTTTGAGTTTCTTGAGATCATGAACATTTCCGGGGTAACTCTTCAACTTGCCGACTTGGTGATGACTTCGGGGTTTGACTTTGAATTTGCCGGTCGGTCAAAAACCAATCTAGCTCCCGGGGAACGAGGATTGTTGGTATACAACCAAGCTGCCTTTCTCTTCCGCTACCCGGGGGTCGCCTCTAGCATTATTGGCGAGTATGCGCCGGATAAACTAAGCAATGACGGGGAGGCAATTCTCCTGGGCAATACCTCCGGGACGACAATCTCGTACTTTACCTACAACGATGTCGCGCCTTGGCCGACCGCAGCCGACGGTGATGGGTATTCTCTGGTCTTGAAGGATCCGGAAAGTAATCCTAGCCCAACAGATCCTTTTAATTGGCGTCGAAGCTATCAAGCCGGAGGAACCCCAGGGAACGGTGAGCCTGCTAATCCCTTTTCTGATTGGATGATTGAACAGGGGGCTACGGATCCTCTGGCTCAGTATGCTTCTTCGGCAGTTCCACTTCTCTTGGCGTATGGAATTGGTGCTGATCTTGTCTCCTCTCCCGAGGTCGTACTTCCGTCGGTGACGATTGTGGAGGTGGAGGGGATTGATTATCCTGCTTTGTCCTACCGGGTCCGTCAGGATGCCGGTATTATGACCTGGACGGTGGAGGTTTCTGAAGATTGTGAGATCTGGCAGAGTGGTGAAACCGCTACCGCAACTGTAGGAAGTCCCCAGGATAATGGAGACGGAACTTTCACCCATACCGTCCGTTCGCTTCTGCCCGGTGCCGACCGGTCGGGGCAATTCCTCCGTCTCGGAGTTGCTCTTGCCCCCTGAATAGCGATGTGCAGTTAGATTATAGGAAGATCTATTCTGAAGAGCTCGGCGATGTTGGTCGAGAAGGAAGCGCGGGCTTTTTTAGACGGCCAGCCAAGCCAATTTTCGAGGTGAGTGACTCCTTGGTCCGGAGCGAGTGCTGAGCCTGCAAAGTTCTTGGCTCCGGGCATTCGGACGATGCGATCTTCGCCGACTTCCATTGTGAGTTCGCCGAGAGCGTATTTTCCCGGAGCTGCTCCGGCGGCGGACATGGCGTCGGTGGTGAAAAGGGCTTTGCCATCGGGTTTGGCTCGGACGAGATTTCTTAGAACCGGGGGAGGAAGGTGAATGCCATCGGGGATAAAGAAGGCGAAGAGTTCGTCACGGGCTAGGAGGCGTTGAATGACATTGTTGTGGCGATGAAGTTCGTTGGGAACGCCATTGCCGAGGTGGGTGCAGAATCGGGCCCCGGCATCGATGGCGCGGCTGATGTCATCGTCTGGGGCTGCAGTGTGTCCCAGGGAAATCTCGGTTCCTGAATCGACGAGGATGCGAATGAAATTTTCCGAGCCAGGGAGTTCGGGAGCGAGGGTGACGAGGCGGATATTGCCACCGGCGGCTTCTTGGAGGCGTTGGAAGGAATCCAGATCGGGTGGTCCCATCCATCGGGCATCATGAGCCCCGCGATATCCTGGTCTGGTAGAAAGCCAGGGGCCTTCCAGATGGTAGCCGCACATGGCCTCGGCGAGCTTTTGGTCCTGGCTTCGAAATGATTCCAAGCGGGTAAATTTGCGCTCAAGCGATTCCAGAGAATCGGTAATTAGAGTGGGGAAAAAGCGAAGAGTTTGGTGCCGGGACAAGCCATCGACGGCTTGGTGCATTTCCTCGATGCTGAGTTGGTCAGCTTGAAAATCGACTCCCGCGAATCCGTTGATCTGAATATCGAAAAGACTCTTCATGGGTAGGGCGTTGGCGCCCCCGGCAGGAATCGAACCTACATCTAAGGTTTAGGAAACCCTTGTTCTATCCGTTGAACTACGGGGGCTGTGATGGGGTGTAACCAAATAGTTACCACGAGAAATGTTTACTACCAACAAGCAGAAAGGTAAAGCTCAACAAGGAGGCGGGTGAAATTTCAGAGAGGGAGGGTTGAAGCTTGATTCATCATGGTTCGGTCTTGATCTTGGTCGTCGGTGTTCCTGATTCCCCTAGTATACAAATTTCTTCGGGAGATTGTTGTAGGGAATGGCGTGTTGAGATTGTTAGATTTCAAATCATTTGTTCTTGCTCTTAAAAATATACCAATTTGGATAGATGTAGATCCAATAGCCAGCAGGGAGATCTTTCTGTCCCATGTAATCGGTCTGAGGGTAGAGCCCGTAGTCTTTTTCAAAGCCGTACTGCAGGTAATCCATTCTCGCAGGAAACTTCTTTAGGAGCTGGCTGTATTTCCCTTTCATCGTCGCTTTCTTGGCGGCCTTTTCAGCACTCATGGGGGCGGGGAGCGCCTTGGCTTTCGGTAGCTGAGGGCGTTCGTAGGTAGACAGCTGGTTTTTCTTGGCGAAGATGAGCTCGCGTTTGTTGTAACCTTGGATTTCCAATTTC
>JAKMEV010000427.1:0-2260 GCA_022425785.1 Akkermansiaceae bacterium
GCCGTGCAAGCCAAGGCTCCCGGCGAGGAAATTACCCTCAAGCTTGTTCGGCGGGGACGTCCGATCGAACAAAAAATCAAGTTGGCCGAGCGGGTCGTTTTGCCTCCGCAAGCGAACGGCGTGAATCCTTTCCCTGCAGATGATGGGCGTGCTGATTTACAAAAAATGCTCGAGCGTCAACTGGGAAAAGGCCCGGGGTTGATTCCTAATTTCGACATCCAACGCCAGCTTCTCAAGGAAGTGGAAAAGGCCTGGGGCATGAATGGCGGGAATGGGCCCCAGCAACTGAAGTTGAAACTCGACGACCTCCTGGATCAAAAGGTTGGCGTGAAAGCAGCTGGTTCGGTGATGTTTCAGGATCAGGATGGAAGTGTGGAAATGCGCATGACCGACGGGGCTCGTGAGATTGTCATTCGAGATATCGATGGAAAAATCGTTTTCGAAGGTCCTTACGACTCTGATGTCGATAAAGCCGCAGTCCCCGAGGAATATCAGGAGCGCGTCGAAAAATTTGGCCTCGATAAGCAAGGCGGCGGCCGCATGTTCCACTTCGAATTTAATCAGAAGAAGGAAAAAGAGTAGTTTTTCTCACCTAAGCTTTTCAAAACGACGGTCCCTGTGGGTCGTCGTTTTTTGTCTTCAGCAGACTGCTTTCGAAGGAGATGTTTTTTTTAGGATTCGCGCAATTCCGATAGGGTGCGAGTGATCGTTTTTAAATCCACTTCGAGTGACTCTTCTAAAGTCTGATGCCGAACAAGGAGGCTCTTACGAAATGAGCCCGGTAATCCTGTGGTGACGTCGGAAGGTTCATTGTGATGATTGAGGCCTCCTTGTAATTGAATCGGGAGCACCCGGTCTGTTCCCGATGTGCAATGTGGTGATAACCCTGGATCTGCCCTCGCGTGGAATACCACAAAGGGGGACAGAATAAGAGACGGTAGGTGAAGCCGTCTCTTGCGAAATATGACGTTGTCGGTGGTAAGCCCGCAGTTTAGTCGTTTTCGTTTTCGCCCGGTTGGTTATCGTAATCTTTTTCTTCGACCGAGGTGTAGAAGTCAAATGCGGTAGTTCGGCTGATGACTTTGTTTTTGATAGTTTCGATATGTCCATCAAGGAAGCAGCAGTGGACCTGGTCCTTGTAGTTGCCCTGGGGAACTTGTTGGATCGTTTCAAATACCCAGCCCTCACCGGTATCGTTATCATTCGACTCGGCGAAAAAGATGGTGGTAGCCTCGTCCTCGACATCGATCTGGCGAACGAGGAAGGCATCTTCCTCATTGGAATCCGGGACGGCTTTTCCTCCGAGGTTTCCGTTGTAGGTGTATCCACCACGGCTGACATCGCTGTTTCCATAAAGTGAGTAGTATTCCGTAAGTCCGGCACCGAGTTTCTTTTTGGAGAGAGGGTTCTGAAGGACAGTGTTGGCGTAGGGTTCGGTCCACTTGAAGCGTCCGCTGGAACGGTCGGCAACTTCCGCCTTCTCCGCGACGAGGTCCCACCACACAAATGAGGCTCCGATTTCACCGGCGAGAACACCTGAATGTGGAGGGAAGCTTCCCGGAGGATGGTATCCGGTCTCGGTGCCTTCACTGACGATATCCATCATGATGGTGTAGATACTTTTCATGTTGCCGGTAAGTTTGGCGGCATTTGCGGCCTGGAAGCCCTTGCGCACGCCAATAATCACAAGGCTGGCAAGGACGGCAAGGATGGCAATCGTGACGAGGAGCTCGACTAGTGTGAAGCCGGCGCGGCGGGAAGTGTGTGGATAAACGATCATGTCTGACTCGAAGTTTGAATCTGATGGAGGAAGGTGCAAGTCAAGAGTTTGGGGCTTAGACGCAAGGTGTGTGAAAATGAGACTTTTAGGGTCTATGCGGGCTCTTTCTCGAATTTACGGAAGGCGCGGAATCCGTAGATTGCGATCACGACGAAGCAAACGACCGGGAGCCAGAAGCTATTCTTGATCCCCAGCTCGTCGATAAATTTCCCCTGCATGAGTGGGAGGACGGCACCTCCGACGATGGCCATAATGAGGAATGCGGAGCCGATTTCGGCTTCCTCGGGCGAGAGGCCGCGAAGGGCGATGCCGTAGATGGTGGGAAACATAAGCGACATGCAGGCCGAGACGGCGACCAGACAGGTGAGGCCGGCTTTCTTATCGAGAAAGATCGCTCCTAGCAGGAGGAGCACTGCCACAACGGCAAGAACTCCCATGAGCCAGCCCGGGCTGAGTTTCCGCATCAGGGCGGTGCAGATG
>JAKMEV010000464.1:0-5822 GCA_022425785.1 Akkermansiaceae bacterium
TCCCACTGCAGGCGGATTTCCTGGGCTTCATCTTGGGTGATTGAGTTGTCCCGTGCAGCTTGGGAGATTCGAGAAAGCAGGCTGGAAAACTGGGCCACGATCTCGTTGGTAGCGGGCAGGACTTCGAACCCTTTTTGGCAGTTGCTTTCCGGATTTCTAACAAAATAGCCGTCGTTGTGTTCACAGAGCCACTCGATGATTCGTTCTTCCTTCGTGAGGCGAATGATTTCGAGTAGGCGATCCAAGGGATTGCGCGAACCACTTCCAGTTTCCGATTGCTCCTGGGCCCACTTGTAAACGAGGGAAAGTGAGACCCCCAGTTCACTCGCAACTTCCTTTGGACTCGAATTTTTAAAGGCTTCTTTGAAGATCTCGTAACTTTCCATTGAGGTTAGGCTACGGAGAATCGGGTGAGGGTGCAAGCTCGCTAGTCGCGCGGGATGTAGATCTGGGATCCACTTTTGATCATTTGATCGGGCGCGAGCTCGATGTTGTTGAGCCGGTTTAAGGTTGCCACGTCGGTTAGAAAGCGGTGGGCAATATCAGTTAGCCTGCTGTTTTCGTCGATAACGATGAGCTCGGTTGTCTCGGGTTCGAGAAGGTTCGACTCGGGTTCGACAGGCTTTTTGGTCTCTTCACGATTCTTGGCAAAGGAGAGAGAAGCTGTTCCTTCTTCGACGGCGATTGGGGGGATTTCCGGATCAGGAGCAAGGACCGGGGGCGTTGAAAGAGGCTCGGGATCGGGAGGTAAGGGGAGTTCCTCATTAGACTCAACCGGCCGGGAAGGTGGAGCGCTTTCAATCGGTTGTTTTACTGGGGATCTCTTGGATGGAATGCTGAGAATCTTCCCGATTTGCATTCTTCGTGGATCAAATTTTGGATTACTGGAAACAAGTTGTTTCAGAGAGATCTCATGCCGTAGGGCAATATGTCCCAGAGTATCACCTTTTTTGACGGTATAGCTGGTTCGGGAAAATACAGGTGGAGTTGACGACGCTAAATTGCTCGAACTTGGACCAGGAAGATTGATGTGCTTTCCAATGGGGAGTCTTTTGGCGCTGATTCGGGGATTGGCCTTGCCGAGAGCGCTCACGGAGACACCGTATTTGCGGGCGATACACCAGTAAGTGTCCCCGGTTCGGACGAGATGAGTTGGGTTTGTCGGCTTTGCGGGAATCTCAGGTTTCGTCTGCGAGGGAGTGGAAAATCCTTTTTCAATTTTGGCGCTGAGCTGTCTGACGATGAAGCTCAATTCGGAGATATCGCGTTCCACACGGTCAAGCCGTGACGAATCATTTGCATGTGCAAGGCACGAGGAGAGTGCAAAAAGGAGGCTGATATTTTGAGTTTTCATGCGACAACACAAAAAATATCACGGAAACCCTGACTATTCAATCTTCTTTATTTTAAAAAATAGCGAGACATTCGTCGTTTATTCACAGTCGCTTAGGAGGTGTGAGTTAGCGGCGATGGCTTCGACATCGGCAACCGAGGTGACCTGGCAGAGTTGTTTGCGAAGAGCCTTGGCACCGGGGAATCCTTTGCAGTAGGTCATTAAGCGGGATCTCATCGCCTGCATGGTGTGCTTTTCTTCGCCGTATCGGTCCGATTGCACGGCGAGCCGACAATGACGGAGGACAAAACTCCAGCGTTCATCGATGGAGGGTTTGGGCGGCAGTTCGCCGTGTGCGAGATAGTGTTTTGCCTCGGAGAAAATCCAGGGGTTTTGCATGGCGGCCCGCCCGATCATGACACCGGAGACGGCGGTGGTCTCTTTTCGTTTTTTGAGAATCTCGGCCGAATCGATGTCGCCGTTTCCGATGATCGGGATCGTGACATGGCGGGCGCATTCATCGATCACGTCCCAGTCGGCTTCGCCCCGATAGGATTGGGCGCGGGTGCGTCCATGAATAGCGACAGCTTGAATTCCACAATCTTCGAGGAGGTGGCAAACTTCGGTGGCATTGATGGATTGTTGGTCCCATCCGATACGGATTTTTCCGGTGACGGGGACCTGATCACCGACGGCCTTGACGATTTTACTCGCGGTATCGGAGAGGAGAGAGCAGTCCCTAAGGAGAGAAGAACCGCCATTTCTGGAGACGACTTTGTTGACGGGGCAGCCGAAGTTGAGATCGATGAAGTCGGGCTTTTTCCAATCGATGATTTTCTTGGCGGCTTCTCCCATCCGCTCACCATCGGCACCAAACAATTGGATGCCCACAGGGCGTTGTTCGTCGGTAAAGGTGGTGTATCGGCGGGTTCGGTGATCCGCTTGAAGAATGCCCTCGGCCGAGACGAATTCGGTTACCATGACATCGGCTCCGAGCTCCTTGCAGAGGGTTCGGAAAGTGACATCGGTCACGCCTGCCATCGGAGCCAGGTAAACCGGAAATTGGTTTTTAAACCAAGGAAGCATTTATTCCTCTTTTAATGGGTCGGATTCATCCTCTTCACTGTCTGACTCGTCCTCGCTGGAATCATCATCGGAGGTTTTAACTTCTGACTGGGCAGTTTCTTCTTTCTTCGGGTTCTCGTCAGAACCTACCTCTGGTTCTAATAGAGTTTCGGATTCGCCGTTTTCTTTCGAATTAGTTCCACTTTCTGTTTCCTCTTCGGGTTCCGGCTCAGGCTGGGGGTCGAGCAGTGCGCGGACTTCTTCCTGCACTTTGTCGACGTCGGAGAGGGGAATCTGAGGATCCTTAATGATGTAGATGTCGCCGCTTTTTCGTTGTTCGTAGACACGTAGTTTTCCGGTGGGAAGTTCCTGGGTGTCTGTTTCACGGAGAAGTTTTTTCCGCTCAAGCATGACGGCGAGGATGTATCGGGCGTTCTCAGTATGGGCCTCGTCTTCCTCGATGAGTTTGCCAAGAAGAGTTTCGGGATCATCCTGGACGACCGCTTCGGGTTTTTCCTCGATGAGGGGAGGGGTGTAGGTGGTGAGCCAAGTCGAGAAGGGAACTTCTTCGTCTTTGCTCTTCTCCCATGCTTCAACTTTGTAGTCCTTCCGCAGATAGCCAGATGATTCGGGGTCGGGGAAGATAGCTGCCCGAATTTTTTCGCCATCTTCAAATGCTTCTTCCGAGGCGGCACAGGTTTTTGATCGGGTTTTAATGCTCCAGGGTTCTTTCATGGACAGTGATTAGTTAGGAAGGAGTTTTTTGAGGGTTTGGAAAATTGGGCGTCCGACAAGCCGCCGTTGAATCAGAATGATGGCAATAAGGAAAGCGCAGAGGTTTGTTCCCCAGGCGGCCCAAATGGGAGAGATTTTATTGGATTCCCCCAAGCTGAGGAAGACGGTGGATGACAACATCATCCCGGCGCTGAGAAAAATGGCTAGGACGACTCCGCCTCCGGCTCCTCTTCGGCTGAATGAAATTCCCAACGGGGCGGCGAGGAGGACGATGGCGAGACAGATTGCCGGTTGAGCCCAGCGGTAATGCCATTGGGTCAGGAAGCGCTCTTTGTTGATCCACTCGGTATTTTGGTTGCTGAGGATCCAGCTGTAGAGGTCGGGGATTCCTAGATGTTCGGCTTCGAGTCCGGGCTTGATGAGGCGCCAGGGGGTTTCAGGCCAATCTTTAAAGACGACGGGGCCATCGGGGTTTTCATACCTTGGTAACAAGGGGCCGTCGGATGAGATGGTCTCATCGAGATGGGTGATCTTGACTCCATGGAAAGTCCACTCACCCGAATCGCGATTCCAGTGCGCTTTTCTTGCCTCGAGTCGCCATTTGGGCATGTGCTCCTCGTTCGATGTCCGAATGACGATATTTCGGAGAGGCTCTCCCATGTTGTAGTTGTATGGAAAAACACCTACTAGCCAGAAGCGTCCGCTTTTCTTATGGAAGAAGGGAACATTCTCCGCCTTGTTGGAAGCCGCCGAGTCAGCCTCATCAATTAAGGTATCCTTGTATTCCTGTGCCCAAGGAGCCCATTGGTAGTTGAAGCCAAGGCAGGCCAGACTGGCGAAGAGTCCAATCACAGCGAGGGGCAGAATGAGTCGGGCGATGCCGCGACCGGTTTGGATCATTGAGACCACTTCCTGGGCTTTGGATAGTTTTCCAAGGGAATGAAGGAGGGCCAGAAGCAGGCCAAAGGGAGCCATTTGCACGAATACCGGAGCAAAGGTGATGAGATAGTAACGTCCCACCAAGCCCCAAGGATCGTCGCTCTTTTGAAATTCCGAGATGTTTTCGGTTAGGTCGAGTATTCCCCAGACTCCGTATAGTCCGCCGAAGCAGAGGGCGAAGGATGTAAGGAACTGCCTGATTAGGTAGCGGTCCAAGGCTCTGACAAGCGAGTAGTATAAAGCGATCATCGCGGGGATGAAGCACATTGCAGAGAGAACAGCTGGTCGCATGTAGTGGGCGAATGCATGGGAATCGGGGAATCCAGCCAGGTGATCCAAGACGGCGCTCTTTTCATGCGGAGCCAAAACTCCGGACGCTGCTGCTCCGGCCAGGGCCAGAAGAACGGTAGGAAGGAAGCGGCGTATGACTGAAGGGCGATTCAAGGGCGGTAGCCTAGACTGTTCTTTCCGGTAAGCCAACTGCTAGAGCGTTAATATTTTAGGTATCTGAAAGTTATTAACATTCGGGGACGTAGCTCTCCAAGCGGTCAGAACAATGAATACCAACCAATCATCTCTCAAGTTCGATGTTCTTATGACCACCGCTACGGCTTTGGTGGTGGGGCTGGTTCTGTTGATGTTTGCGTCAAGCCATGAGGGTCTGGATGATGGTATTTCAGTGGTGGGAGCAAGTGGTCGAACCCGGGTGATTGGCGAACGAGACGCAGAGGAAGGGGGTGCTGATTTGGCTGAATTGGTTGCGAATCAGGCCCGTCAGGATGCCGCCACCCCCCGTGTCGATGTTTCGGATCAGGCAATTTTGGGCAAGCGTCCGGTAGATTCTCCCAAGTCCTTGATGTCCGATGATGTGGAAGCTTCCTCGCTTACGAAGGAGTCCAGTGGGAAAATGACGGGGATTCGTCGTCGGCTCCTTTTGGAAGCGGCTGAGAAAGCTCTTTTTTCGAAAACCCCCTGGTCGGATCTTTCGGTCGTTGCGCTGGCTTTCAAGCGGGCGGGCGATGAGGGAGCCGCGAGATATTGGTTTTTGAGGGCGGCCCGGCTTGCCCAGGATCCGGACAATCAAGTTGAAGCATCCATGGCGATGAGAGAGGTTGTGAAGTACTTGGTCTCGGCAAATTTTCTCAATTCGGCCAAGAAGTTGATTGCGCGGATTCCGGTCGAGAGCCAGCGTGGTCGGGCAAAGGCGGAATTGGTAAAAGCGTTTTCCCGCCTCAGGAGATTTGAAGAAGCTCGTGAAGTTACCAGTAGCTTGAAGGACTCCAAGGCCAAAGGTCTGGCCTATAGTAGTATTGCGGAGGCCGAGGCTCGCTTTCTCGAGTTACCGGAAGTGATGGAAACTTTGTCCATGATCAGCGAGACCTCCGATCGATATACCGCTTTCAGCAAAGTGGCTTCGATTCTGGCGAGTCGTGGTGATTCGGACGGAGCAATGTCCTTGATCAATCGGATTGAGACTACGCGGCTTAGAGATGTTGCCCTGGCCCGGCTTGCCAGTGTGCAGTCGAAGGGGAGCGCCTTTTCTTTTGATTCTCTCGTGTCGATGATCAGAGACCCTTTTGTTAAGGATCAAGCGGTGATTAGCATGATTTCTAATGAGGCTGACCGTCGTCGTATTAATCTGGTGAGCTCGAATGCAGAGCGGATTCAATCGCCGGCTGAGAAAGAGAAAGCCTATGAAGCATTGGTGAGTCTGCAGATTCGTCATGGCGATTTGTTGGGTGCGCTGAAT
>JAKMEV010000479.1:0-7854 GCA_022425785.1 Akkermansiaceae bacterium
AGCATGCGCCACCCCAACACACAGACAGAAAAAAACCACCAGTTTCACCCGTCTACCTAAAGACCAGAACCTGATGGTTTCAACTGGAAAGTAATATTTAGCTTATTCCTCCTCTTTCTTCTCAGGGGCATCCTTGTTTATGCGCTCCAGAAGATTTCCGGTGATATCGGTGGCGTCCTTAGAGTAGGAGAGAATCGGAATTCCGGCCCCACTCGCTCCCGAGCGGTTAAACACAAAGTCATATCCCTCGGCCTTCGCGACTTCCCGAATGATCGCGATGATCTCATTGCGATGCTTGGCGAGCTCCGTGTTGATTTTGTCATTGAAAGCCGCTTGCTTCTGTCTGGCCCAAGCTATCCGTCCCTTTTGCAGGTTATCCGCCTGCTGCTTCTTAATGGATGCCTCACGGAAAATCTGGCTGCGCTTCTCTGCATTGACAGAGCTTCCTTCCCCGCTTTTACGCAGAGCCTGGGCTTCCTCGTTGAGAGCAGTGATCTCCTCGACTTTCTTCTTATCGGCATCCTTAAGGCGATCTTCGTATTGCTTGAAGGAATCACGGGTCAGCTTGGTCTTGTAAAAACTACTCACAAGCCTCTGCATACTCACCGAAGCAATCTTGTCGGGCTTCCCCTCAGCTTCCTGGGCGTGTGCAGTGGAGCAAATCATAGCGGCGCCCAGAAGAGCGGCAATTGGCTGGAAAAATTTCATCACAAGTGGGTGGGTTGAATATTAGTTTGTTTTCTTTTCTTCGGCCGTTTCCGCCGGAGACTCTTTGTTGAGGATCTTTAGCAAATCATCGGTAAGATCTACCTTTTCACGAGCGAAAAGTAAAAACGGGACCTGGGCCGTAGTCAAGCCGGAGCTATCGACAACATAGTCCACATCGGTCGAACCCTTGGCATGTGCAGCTACGCTATTGACCACTTCGATCCGGATTTCGTTCATAATACTCGCCATTTTCTGGTTTAAGGCGTTCCCTCGACGCTTAAGGAAGTCATTCCGCTCTTTGCCCAAAGCCTTAATTTTGGCATCGTAAAGCTTCAATTTTTCCAAGCTGGCCCTCCGCTTGGCTTCCGCCAGTGATGGATCACGAAGCTCGGCATCCAACAGCTTCATCTCATCATTCATGGCTTTGATCGCCACGATTCGCTCCTGATCGTCCTTTTTAATTTCCTCCCGCTCGATATCCTCTTCAGCCATGGCCGCTTTGGTCAAATGATACTCCGTCAGCAACTTCGTCATGTTGACCGTGCCCAGCTTCATCTTGGGATCGGCGCTTGCGGTCGAGGGCAAAAAAAGCACGGCTGCGAGGGCGGCTAGCGCCGTCAGTCGGGTCGAAAATTGGTATCGTTTCATGATCAGTAGGTGAAAAATTGAATCAGTTGGTCGGCCTGACGGAAGGTCTCATTCTCCACTGAGTTCATCCAGCTTCTTTTTTAGCTCACGCACTTCGGCGAGAAGTTTGGGAACGCGGGGCATCGCGGCCATCTTTTTTTGCTCGTCAGCCATTGGTCTCGCTGGCGAGCCCATGTAGACACCGGGCTTTCTGAGACTCTTCATCGCTGCTGTTCGGGTCGCCAGAACCACCTGGTCGCCGATTTCGATATGCCCAACCACTCCCGCCTGAGCTGCCACGGTAACATAATTTCCTATTTTGGTGCTCCCGGCAATTCCGCTCTGGGCCACAATCAAGGTGTGCTTTCCAACTTTTACGTTGTGGGCGATTTGCACGAGATTATCAATTTTGGTCCCCTCCCCAATCAAGGTCCGCCCAAACCTCGCCCGATCAATACAGCTGTTAGCCCCCACTTCCACATCATCCTCGAGTTCGACAATGCCAACCTGGGGAACTTTCTGATGGCGTCCGTCCACGAGCTCGAAACCATATCCATCTGAGCCGACCACCACGCCGGGTTGTAAAATAACGCGATTCCCGAGAATGCACTCTTCCCGCACGGTCGCATTGGGGTGGAGCAGGCAATCTTCTCCAATCACGGACTTTCGTCCCACCACGCAACCCGCACCAATGACAGTGCCTTTGCCGACTGTGGCCCCGGTCTCAATCACCGCCCCTGCGCTAATCATCACTGCAGCCGGATCGATCTCCACATCGTCGGCAATATGAGCAGCCGAAGAAATTCCGGGAACAAAGTGCCGCGCCGCCGCCTGAAAATGATCGATGATCTTACTAAAAGCGGCCGAAGGATTTTCCACCCTAATCAAGGCGCAGCCGTCGGGCACCTCCCACTCCCCTTCGGCAACAAGCACCGCTCCAGCCCGAGTGTCGGGCAGTTGAGATTGATAACGGGGATTCCCGAGAAAACTGATGTCATCCGGACCCGCTTCGTCCAAAGAAGAGATCCCCGAAAACAAAACGACCCGCTGATCTTCGCAAGGAACATCAACGAGTTCGTGAAGCTGTTGCCAACTGAGAGACACTTGAAAAAAGGATTATTCGCCCTCCTTTAAATCTTTCGGAGCATCCTGATTGATCTCCTCCAGAAGAGAATCAGTCAGGTCCGTGGTATCGCGGGCATGCAACACAAAGGGAATTCCCTGGTTACTGTTTCCCGACTGATCGAAAATGTAGTCGTAGTTACCAGCTTTGGCTCGCTCGCTGACGACGCGCTGGATTGTCACGAGAATAGCGCGCATCTGCTTGGTCATTTTCTCACTCAGGGTACGATTACGGCGCTCCAGAAACTCAGAACGCTCACGCTCTTTGTGGATTCCGTCCTGGCTCAGGTCACCTGCCTCCTGACGTAAATCCTGCCTTTTTTTATCACCGAGCTCCTCGTCTTTCAGCTGCTCACGGATCTTCTGCAGAGAATCGTCGATATCGCGGATATCCTTGAGACGGAGGTTGTTGTCTTTCTGAATGCGGGCGCGCTCGATATTGATATCACGCTGAACCGAAGAGGTCTTGTGATACTCGTTAAAGAGCCGCTCCATATCGACAGTGGCAATTTTAAGACGCTGGGCATTGGCTCCGCTCTGGAGCATCAAAAAACCGGCAAGAAGGGCAAAGAAACGGACTTTCATAAATTATGTTCGATTGGGGTGATGGCTGACTATGGTTTTGAGAGTTTCAGGAGTCAATCACGCGATTGATTTTCGTATCGGTGAAAAACTGAGAGACAAGAAATGGGCTCCTCACCCCACTTGGCAAGGACCAAGCTTGAAAAAAATAGCCCGAGGGCACATGACTGTCCGCGATGATTCGCCGCTGCCACGATGTTTCCTCGGTTCGGGAAGCACTTTCGACCGCTCCGCGTCCCCTCGCCCTCGTCCCTACGATGGGAGCGCTCCACGAGGGACACCTCGCCCTGCTCCGTGCGGCGCGTGAAAAAGTCGGCACCCGGGGCACGGTCGCGATCTCGATTTTCGTAAATCCCATCCAGTTCGACCGCCCCGAGGACCTCCTTAACTACCCCAAAACTCTTGAAAATGACCTCGCCACCTGCGAGGCCGAAGGCGTCGATCTGGCCTTCATCCCCAATGCCGACGAACTGTATCTCCCCGATCGCTCCATTCTCGTCACGGAATCTCTCCTCACAAAACACCTCTGCGGAGCCACCCGCCCGGGGCATTTCGACGGCGTTCTCACCGTCGTCCTGAAATTGTTCAACATCCTCCAGCCCGACTGTGCCATTTTCGGCAAAAAAGATTTCCAGCAACTCGCCCTCATCAATCGCATGGTCCGTGATCTGGACGTTCCGGTCGAAATTATCGGCCACCCGACCATCCGCGAACCTGACGGGCTCGCCCTTTCTTCCCGAAATCGTAAACTTACTCCAGAACACCGCGCCGACGCTCCGCGCATCCAACGCGCTCTTTCCGCAGCCCGAGATCTCGTCCAAACCGGCGAACAATCTCCCGCGGTCTATCTTGACGCCGCAAAATCCCATCTTCTTAGGAACGCCCCGGCTAATTTCTCCCTCGACTACCTCGAGCTTGTCGACTCGGCCTCCCTGCAACCCATCGCCAAGCTCACCGCCCCCGCCACTCTGGCGACAGCGTGCTTTTACCACCCGGTTCGTCTGATCGATCATACTGAGATTGTCCCAATCGTATCCTGAGACCGCCCAATGTGACATTTGCTCAAAAAAAGTTCACACTTCTCCGCTTCCCCTCTCCCGTCCCAGTCATCATAAAACACCTATGAAAATCGCCATCAACGGATTTGGCCGTATCGGTCGCCTCGTCCTCCGCGCCGCCTTCGATAATCCCGAACTCGAATTTGTCCGCCTCAACGACTCCAAAGCCAACTCCGAAACCGCAGCCCACCTCCTCGAATTCGACACCGTCCACGGCCGCTGGGATCGCGACATTTCCGGCACCGACGACAGCGTCTTCATCGACGGACAATCCCTCGCCTACACCTCCGAGGACCATCCGTCCAAAGTCGACTGGTCTGGCATCGACATCGTCCTCGAATGCTCCGGAGCCTTCCGCGATACCGAAAGCCTGCAAACCTACCTCGACGCCGGCGTCAAAAAAGTCATTGTCGCCGCTCCCGTCAAAGAAGGCGTCCTCAACATCGTCATGGGCTGCAACGACGAACTCTACAGCCCCGCCACCGATCACATCATCACCAACGCCTCCTGCACCACCAACTGCATCGCACCAGTCATCAAAGTAATCCACGAAACCTTCGGCCTCAAACACGGTATGCTCACCACCCTGCATGACCTCACCAACACCCAGACCATTGTCGACGCTCCGCACAAAGATCTCCGCCGCGCCCGCTCCGCCGTCAATTCACTCATCCCCACCACCACCGGATCGGCCACCGCCGTCACCATGATCTTCCCCGAACTCAAAGGCCGCCTCAATGGCGTCGCCGTCCGGGTCCCCCTCCTCAACGCCTCTCTCACTGATCTCGTCCTCGAACTCGAAAAAGAAGTCACCGTCGACGAAGTCAACGCCGCCCTCAAAGCAGCCGCTGAAGGCACCTTGAAAGGAATCCTCGGCTATGAAGAAAAACCCCTCGTCTCCGCCGACTACACCAACGACCCCCGTTCCGGCATCATCGACGCCAAAAGCACCATGGTCGTCAACGGCACCCAACTTAAACTCCTCGTCTGGTATGATAACGAATGGGGCTACTCGGTCCGTATGGCCGAGTTAACCCGAAAGGTCGCCAGCTTTCTTAAGTAGCAAGATCATCGACTATTTTCTTTTAGCCCGATCCCCCCGACGAAGAAAGCTAATCGCTCAAAGCCAACCGCAAAAAGCCAGCACCCCACACCCCCTCGCGCCAATACACCCCAAATGAATCAAAAGGCCTACGCCATCGTCACCGCCGCCTATTGGGGATTCACCCTGACGGACGGCGCGCTGCGTATGCTTGTGCTCCTTTATTTCCACGGGCAAGGCATGGACCCGGTCAGACTCGCCTTCCTATTCCTCCTCTACGAATTTTGCGGTATCCTCACCAACCTCCTCGGCGGATGGTGGGCCTCCCGAACCGGCCTCAAGCGCACTCTCACCGGCGGACTTCTTTTACAAGTCGTCGCCCTCTCCGCCCTCGCCTTCGTCAACCTCGACTGGCTCCTCTGGTTGGTCATCGCCTACATCATGTTGACGCAAGCCCTTTCCGGCATCGCCAAAGACCTCACCAAGATGTCCGCCAAGAGCGCGGTCAAAGTTCTCGTTCCAAAAACCGCCTCCAGCGAACAACAAGAACGCGGCCTCATGAAATGGGTCGCCATCCTCACCGGCTCCAAAAATACCCTGAAAGGAGTCGGATTTTTCCTCGGAGGATTCCTCCTCACAACATTCGGGTTTCAAGGAGCACTCTGGGTCATGTCCGGTGCTCTCTTCATCATCTTCCTCCTCGCCCAGTTCGGGATCAAAGGCGACTTAGGCAAAAGCAAGAAGAAGGTCAAATTCACCGAACTCTTCTCTAAGTCTCCCGAAATCAACCGCCTCTCCGCCGCCCGCCTCTTCCTCTTCGCGGCCCGCGATGTCTGGTTCGTCGTCGGCCTCCCCGTCTTCCTCAAAGCACAGCTCGAATGGTCCTTCAACCAAGTCGGAGCCTTTATGGCCGCCTGGGTCATCGGCTACGGCATCGTCCAGGCCAGCGCGCCCAAATTCGTCAAAAAAAGCGGAGCAGCCCACGCCTCGAAAGCCGTCTTCATATGGGGACTCATCCTCACCCTCATCGCCGTCACCATCGCCCTCCTGGTTCAACTCGATCAATTCGTCCTCCACGCCGTCCTCGGCGGCCTTCTCATCTACGGCATCGTCTTCGCCATCAATTCCGCTCTCCACTCCTACCTTATCCTCGCCTTCACCGACGACGATCAAGTCTCGCTCAACGTCGGCTTCTACTACATGGCCAACGCCTGCGGCCGCCTCCTCGGCACCCTCGCCTCCGGCCTCTCCTACCACTACGGTGGACTGCCAGCCTGCCTCTGGGTCAGCGCCGCCATGCTCGCCGTGACTTCCTACATCACCATTCGACTTCCGCGCAACTCGTGAAAATCGTCCATCAAGATTCCGACATCGTTGTCGTTGAAAAAGAAAGCGGACTTCTCTCAGTCCCCGGACGAGGCCCCGAAAAAATCGACTCAGTCGTTCACCGTATTCGCCAACTCATCCCGGAGTGTATTTCCCACCCGGCCGCACACCGTCTCGACATGGACACTTCCGGCCTCATGGTCCTCGGTCTCACCGCCGAAGCCCATCGCCATCTCTCGATCCAATTTCAGGACCGCACCGTCGAAAAAAACTATCTCGCTCTCCTCGACGGAATCCTCGCCGAAGACGAAGGAACGATTACCCTCCCTTTCCGTCTCGATATCGACAATCGCCCACACCAAATCTACGACGAAGTCCACGGCAAGATCGGCACCACCGAGTGGAAGAAGGTCGGCATTGAAGATAATCACACCCGCATCGCCTTCCACCCCATTACCGGACGCACCCATCAACTCCGCGTCCACTCGGCCCACCCCAAAGGCCTCGGCATTCCCATTGTTGGCGACAACCTCTACGGAAGCGGCACCAGCTTCGGTGAACTCAAACTCCACGCCGCCGACCTCGCCTTCACCCATCCCACCACGGGTGAAGCCCTCAGCTTCGCCACCCCGCCGCCATTCTAGTCGCGCCTTGCCGAGGAAAAGGCCGCGATTTAACCTGCGCCAAAATCGTGTGACATCTTGTCCCACCATGCGTTAATTTGTGTCAAATTTTCACTATGATCAATCCTCACGAATCGCACAAACTCTATTATCTATCTGCATTACAGCCGATTTCCCACCACTTGGCGCACAAGCTGCCATAGAAACCAGATGTTAACCAAAAACCAATAAACTAAAATGACTCTGACAAACCGTATCCCACACCGCCTCTTCGGAAATTTCGACGAATTCTTCACTCAGGCCTTCCGCAACTTCGGGCCAAACCCCGTCTCCCGCGTCCCTAATTCATACCGCTACGAGACAGACGAGCACTATCGCCTCCGCTTCGATCTTCCCGGCTTCGCCAAAGAGGAGATCAAGCTCACTCTCGAAGACGGCCAGCTCAAGATCAGTGCAAAAACCGAAAGCGAAGACGCCTTCCGCTCTGATTTTGATCGCGTGTTTGATCTTCCCGATGACGCCAACCCCGACGAACTCACCGCCAAACTCGAAGACGGCGTGCTCGACCTCGTGATCAACAAAGTGGCCGAAAGCGTGCCCGCTGTCCGAACCATCGAAATTAAGTAACCAGCCAAAATCATGAACCAAATTATTACCAACGAATCGACCGTGACCTCAAGACCTCCATTTAAAACCCACAAGACCGATACGGGAATCGATCTCACCGTCGCTCTTCCCGGAGTGACCAAAGACAAGCTCGTGGTCA
>JAKMEV010000549.1:0-11673 GCA_022425785.1 Akkermansiaceae bacterium
CCTTACGAGTCAGTTTGGGGCTACTAGCTTTGGGGGTGGCTCCAAGCTTGAGTTTGGTGTTCCCGCCGGATCCACGGCCACTCCTTGAGGTTTTTCTCAGGCGGGGAAGTAGGTTTCTGAGTTCGTCCGCCATGTCCTGGGCATTTTGGAAGCGCATGCGCGGGTTGCGGCGGGTTGCGGTCCGAATGATGGTGTCGAGGCGTTGATCACTGCCACTGATGGAGGAAGCGGGGCGGGGTGGTTGTTCGGGAATAAACCCGGTCAGGAGTTCGTAAAGGATGACCCCCACGGCAAAAATATCTGAAGGCACCCCGATGGCGGTGGGATTTTCCAGGATCTCCGGTGCGGCGTAACCCGGAGTCCCGAAGGCAATGTGTTCACCGCCAACGCTGTCGGAATGACTGGCGAGCCCAAAATCGCCAATCTTGGCGTGGGCCTCGGGGTCGAGGAGAATATTGGCCGGTTTGATATCGCGGTGGATAATTCCTGCTTTGTGGGCGTGGGCGAGACCTTCGCAAATTTCTATAATCAACTCACAAGCAGTGCGTTGTTCGATGGCCGTTTTGTAGCAGGAGTAGTAGAGGGATTTTCCCTCGACCAGTTCCATGACGATGTAGGGCATGCCGTCGGCCTGACCAAAGTCGTAGATTCCGATGAGATTCGGGTGATTGAGCTTGGCCATCGAGCGGGCTTCGGCTTGAAATTGTTCACGAAAGCTTTCGTCACCGAGTTCCCGAGGGAGTAATTTAATGGCGACGGGACGATCCAGGGAAATTTGATTCGCGGCGTAGACGGCTCCCATGCCACCAGTGGCAATCAAGGAACTCACATCGTAACCGCTGAGTAAGTCGCTCAGTTCTTGTGGTTCCGGGGGATCAAATGCAATTGGGTCGCTCATTTAAAATTGGGAAAGTAGGATGGGCCGGCGTATTTTGGGGACAGGTTGGGGCTTAGGCAATCCTTGAATTCGACCGGATGGAATAAATGATAGCATAAAATATATAGATGATAACAGAAGAATTAATCTTTGCGACGCTTGGGGAAGAAGGATTTGGACAATTAACGAAGGCATTTTATCGGCGTGTCCGGGAGGATGAGTTAATTGGGCCGATGTATCCTGATCAGGATTGGGCCGGCGCTGAAGAGCGGTTACGGGAGTTTCTTTTGTTTCGATTTGGGGCGGTGACGAGGTATCTGGAAAAGAGGGGTCATCCAAGGTTGAGAGCAAGGCACATGCCGTTTCGGATTGGAATCGCGGAGCGAGACCGTTGGGTGTTGTTAATGGGAGAGGCTGCTGAAGAAGTGGTGGCAGATGTCGGAGTGCGGGGCGCCTTGATGGAGTTTTTTGCGCAGGTTGCGGATTTTTTGCGAAACACCCCCGAGGAGGGGGAATAGGCAGGGCTGGTGTTTTTGGGAGACCCCGATAGTTTTCTCGAGGAGAAATGACTGAACATGAGCTGATCGGGTATGTTTTCATGGGAACGCTTGGGGCCTTCTTTTTATTAGGCTTACCTGCGTATTATTTTCTGCGGAAAAATCGGAACCTTGTTCGCCCGCCGGTTTTGGGGAAAGTGGCGACCTGGCCGTTTCAACCGCTCGATTTGGTTGTTGCCAGCGGGTATATAGCCTTTTTTGTTGCGGGCTGGAAATTATCCGGTTCGGTGGATCAAAAAGAGGCGTTATCGAAAGCGAATGCGTGGATGATCGCCGGGAATTCCCTCGTGATGCTTATGTTTGCGGCGGTGGTTCCTCTGGTGATGTTTTGGCGGATTCGTCCGGAAAAATTTTTTGGACTGAATTGGCCGAAGTGGCGGTGGATTTTTCTGATCGTGCCCTGTTTTTTGGTGGGAGTGATGGTGGTCGCTACCATCATTATGACTTTGGGCTGGCAGAAGTTTGTGGAGGAAAATTTTGGCGGCGATGTGCAGGCGACGGTGCAAATGATCATGGAGACCCATGACGTTGCCTTGATGGCGGCGATGATTTCCGCGGCTGTGATCGGAGCTCCGATTGCCGAGGAGATTATTTTCCGCGGTTACCTTTATCCGGTGGCCAAAAAATACACGAGCACCTGGTTTGCCGCTTTGTTTACCGGAGTGCTTTTTGGGGTGGTGCACATGAACCTTCTTGGTTTTCCCATTCTCGTCTTGATGGGAATGGCTCTGGCCGTTCTCTATGAACGAACCGGTTCCTTGTGGGCTCCTATATTTTGTCACATGGCCTTTAATGGGATGCAGATGTTCTTCATGTTGTTTTCGAAGTACTTTCCAGTTCCGGCGTCATGAAAACGATTGGAGAATTGGGAGAAGATGGATTGATCGCGCAATTGTGTGAAGGCCTTCCGTCGACCGAAAGAGTGGTCGTTGGTCCGGGAGATGATTGCGCGGTGGTTGAGGTGGGGGACGAATGGGTTCTTTTGAAAACCGACGCGGTGGTGGAGGGCGTTCATTACTTTTCGGGCGAAAATCCCAGGCGAGTCGGCTGGAAAGCAGTGGCGAGAGTCTTGAGTGATTTTGCCGCGATGGGAGGGGAGCCCGGTGAACTTTTGGTGACGGTAGCGGTCTCGCGAGAGGTCGAAGTACGGTGGCTCACGGATCTTTATGAAGGAATGAAATCCTGTCTGGAGCAATTCGGGGGAGTGATTGTCGGTGGCGAAACGAGCTCGCTGCCAGCGGGTTCTCCGACCGTGATTTCCATCGCAGGGCGGGGGAGGGTGTCGCGGAGGCGATTGATGACACGGTCCCGAGGCAGGGCGGGAGACGAAATTTTTGTCACCGGAGTGTTGGGTGGATCGATCAATGGAAAGCACTTGGATTTTCATCCCCGCCTTGGAGAGGCGACCTGGTTGACCGAAAATTTTTCTCTCACCGCGATGATGGATTTGTCGGATGGTCTGGCAAAAGATCTCCCCCGATTGGCGAAAGCCAGTGGCTGTGGATTTTCTATCGAGAAAGAATCTGTTCCTTGTTCGGAGGACGTGTCACTTCAGGAAGCGCTCGGAGATGGTGAGGACTATGAGCTCCTCTTCACCTGTGAGCAGGGGAGTAAATTACTGAAAAAATGGGCCGAGCGCTTTCCCGGTTTGCGATTGACCAGGATTGGTGAATTGACCGCAGACCAAGAAGATTCGTTGGTCGGCGGCTGGGATCATTTTTGAAAGTTCACAGTTGAACAACCATCGAAAATGTCTACGATTTTATTTTCGAGACTATTTCGACTTTTATGAATCTTGTGAATATTGGTGAAAAAGGGGTTTCCGTGGTGGATTCTGATGAACTGTGCGCCCAGGTGGCGGACGAGGTGGAGGTACTCTTGCGAGGCGGGGAGGAGGTTGTGCTTGGTTTGGCGACGGGAAGTACGCCCCTGCCTTTGTATGGGGAATTGATTCGCAGGCACCGTGAGGAGGGATTATCCTTTGCCAAGGTCACGAGCTTTAATCTCGATGAATACGAGGGGATTGGGCGGGATAATGCCCGGAGTTACTGGGCCGAAATGTGGGAGAATTTGTTTTCGCATGTGGATATTGATCCGGGAAAAGTTCACGTGCCGCCTTCGCATTTTGAGAACGCCGAAGTGGCGGCGGCTGACTACGAAGCGCGGATTCGGGAAGCGGGAGGCATTGACTGGCAGCTGCTGGGAATTGGGCGCGACGGCCATGTTGGCTTTAATGAGCCGGGGAGTGACGGCGAAACGCGGACGCGTCGGGTGGATTTGGCCGATGAGACGCGGGAGGATGCTGCTTCGACCTTCGGGGGGCTGGAATATGTCCCGACCCACGCGATGACGATGGGTGTGGGAACGATTCTGGAAGCGAGGAGAATTGTTCTGATAGCCCGCGGAACGGGAAAAAAAGAGATCGTCGTGGAGGCCTTAACAGGTGATGTTGGTCCGCACGTGCCAGCCAGCTATTTGAGAGGCCACCAGAATGTCGGGTGGTTTCTTGATCATGCTGCGGCCGGTATGGATGCATGATGAGTGATTTAGTTAAAAAATCCCAACAACTAAAGGAACCCGGAAGCTATTTCCGAGGCCTTGATTGGAAAGGCGAACTACTTCCGCGCGAGATCGTATCTTTTTGCCGGACGGCTCAGGATCATAGCATCGGAGGATGGCAGGGGATTTCCGCGAAGACCGGGCGCTACGATCAGCACTCTCGCTATGTTTTGTTGGTGGCGCTGGAAGGAAGCGGCCGGATCGGAGTGGAGGCGGATATTTGTCAGGTCAACGAAGGCGATGTGCATTTGTTGCTGCCGTACCAGATTCATTACTACGTCGAGCTGCCGAAGAATTTCACCTGGCTCTACGTGACTTTCGATCTCGAGCAATCGTTTGACGGGTGGAAGAATGACGGGAGGAGCCTGTCAAGGCGTTCCCGGGAATTGCTCGATGACTTTTTAGAGAAATACGAAAATGGCGAAGGCTTGCAAGCGAGCCTCACGCTGGGAGAAACCCTGCAGGAACTGGCACGGAGCGAGCCGGTGGCGCGAAAGGTCATTAACGAGGGCGATCTGGTGGTGAAGGTGAAGAACCATGTCATGAGCCATCTCGAGGGAGATTTGGCTTTGCCGGTTCTCGCGAATGCGATGGGAGTTTCGGAGAGCTATTTGCGGGCGGTCTTCCGTGAGGAAACCGGTGTCTCGGTTGGAAACTTCGTGCGCTCGGTGCGACTGGTACGGGCGACTCATCTCCTGGAGCGGCAAAACCATGATCTTGGCGACGTAGCGCGCATGGCGGGCTTTGCCTCTCTCACTTCATTTACTCGGGCATTTCGCCGCATGTATGACCTCACTCCGAGCGCTTATCGTAAGAGAAGTAAGGTTGAGGTTTAAAAATTAGTAACTAATCTTTCAAAATTATGAGCACAGAAAAAAGCAATCCGACGACGAAGTTGTCGATCATGATGTTCCTTCAGTTTTTTGCCTGGGGGGCTTGGTTTGCCACATTGGCATTGGCAATGGGGAGTAATGACTTGGGAGCATTTATCGGAGCAGCTTATGAGAGTGCGCCGATTGCTGCAATCTTCGCTCCGCTATTCCTAGGCTTGGTCGCCGACCGTTTGTTTTCATCGGAAAAAGTGATGGGAGTGCTGATGCTGATTGGCGGGGTATTGATGTGCTTTGTTCCGGGAATGGCCGGGAGCACGCAGGCTTTGTATCCAGCGATGGTAGAAGCGATGGAAGCTTTGAAGAATACCGAGGCTGCTAAAACATTGTTGGCTGGAGCGCAGCCACCTGCTGATTTGATCGCTGCGATGAGTCCGATGGGCGACCTCCCGGCTGCCACCAAAGATTTGTTGGCGCAGGCGAAGGAAACTGAGAGTGCTTACATGGCGTCTGGCAGCAAGATCGTATACGTGATGATTGCATACATGCTTTGTTACATGCCGACCCTGGGCTTGGGGAATACGATTACCTTTTCTCACCTTGCTCAAGTCGAGTTTCCGAAGGTGCGCGTTTGGGGAACGATCGGTTGGATTGTTGCTGGGCTTGCGTTGGGCTTCGTAGGATGGTCCGCCTCGTTGAACATTTTTTGGTTGGGAGCGATTTCCAGCCTCGCGTTAGGATTTTTTAGTTTCACTCTGCCGCACACGCCTCCGCCGGCGAAGGACAAGCCGCTTGATATTGGCTCTATTCTGATGCTGGATGCGATCAAGCTTTTTAAGAACCCGGCTTTCCTCGTCTTTGCGGTGTGCTCGATGCTGATCTGTATTCCCTTGGGTTACTACTACGGGCAGACAGCACCGTATTTGGGAGCGGCTGGATTTACCCAAGCTGCTTCGACGATGACTTTAGGCCAGATGTCGGAAATTTTCTTCATGATTCTCATTCCCTTCTTCTTCAGAAAACTGGGAGTGAAAAAAATGCTTTTGATTGGAATGGGTTGCTGGGTGCTGCGATATCTTCTGTTTGCTTTCGGCGCACCGGATCAAGTGGCGTGGATGTTAATTCTTGGAGTTCTTCTTCATGGAATTTGTTACGACTTCTTCTTCGTGACCGGCTTCATGTATACTGATAAAAAGGCACCGAAGGAGATTCGCGGCCAAGCTCAGTCTTTGTTGGTTTTCCTGACACAGGGAATTGGAATGTTCTTCGGCTTCCGCATGGCCTTTGGAGGAAACTGGCCGTTTACCTCCACCCCACTTCCAAACACCGCTGGTGACTATGGAACGGCTCCGGCGGGCAATGGAGCACTGATGGATTCGATCAAAGAGAACTCCGGTGAAGCCGAGGTAAGCTTTCTTGACAGCTTGTTGGGAATGTTTGGAAAAGGATATCCTGACGGCGTTCCAGCCGAGACCATCAGCACGGCGATGAACCAATGGAAAGACTATTGGATTTATCCAGCCGGGATGGCTGCCACGATCGCGGTGATTTTTTTCCTGGGATTCTGGGACACGAGTGCCGATGGCGATACCGAGGATGCCAGTGAGCAAGGATAAGCATGAACTTTCTCGCACTCCAGAGTGGTGATTGGGCCATCATTACCATCGCGATCCTCATTCTTGGCAGTGTGATTGGGGGGATGGTAAAGTTTGTCCAAGCAATTAAAATTCTCCGAAAAGGACCTCCGAAAATCGATGAGGAAGTCTTGTTAGAACAGCAACGCGAATACGAAGAAAATGAGTAAAACGATTAAAGTCCTGTGCGTTGGTGCCGGGCACATGGGAACGTCACATGCTCGGGCATATCACACCATTGATGGGTTTGAGATTTGTGGAATTGTCACTCGCTCCCAGGGGAGCCGGGCGGCTTTGAATCAAGATCTCGGAGCCTCCTACGCGGAGTTCGGAGATTTCTATGAAGCGCTGGAAGCAACCAAGCCGGACGCCGTTTCCATCTCAACTTATCCTGATACCCACGCAGCCTACGCCAAGGCGGCGATGGATGCCGGGGCGGATGTCTTTATTGAAAAACCTCTCGCCGAGACCGTCGCGGAGGCTGAAGAGATTGTTGCCAAGGCACGGGAAACGGGACGTAAGGTGGTCATCGGATACATTCTCCGCCATCATCCGAGCTGGATCAAATTCATTGAGATTTCCCACACTCTCGGCAAGCCGCTGGTGATGCGGATGAATCTCAATCAGCAGTCGAGTGGCCCTAATTGGGAAACTCACAAGAATCTTATGTCCTCGATCTCCCCGATCGTTGATTGCGGTGTTCATTACGTGGACGTGATGTGTCAAATGACACGGAGCAAGCCGGTGCGCGTGAGTGGAATTGGAGCGCGTCTTACTGACGAACTGCCGGAAGGAAAAATCAACTACGGTCACCTGCAGGTAACTTTCGAGGATGGTAGTGTCGGTTGGTATGAAGCTGGCTGGGGTCCGATGATGAGCGAGACCGCCTTCTTCGTGAAGGACGTTGTAGGGCCGCAAGGTTGCGTCACGATTTGCGCCAAGGATGCCGCCGGAGAAGGAGCATCTGCGGACGTTGATTCGCACTCGAAGACGGAGTCGCTTCGCCTTCACCACAGCGAATTGAATGAAGAAGGAAATTTCGTCAAAGCCGATGATTGGATCGAAACATCGGACGAGCCGGATCACGATGGCTTGTGTCATCGCGAGCAGGAATACTTTCTGAAAGCGATTCGCGAGGACATGGATCTGGGCGATCATATGGATGATGCCATCAATTCGATGCGTATCGTTGCCGCGGCCGATGAAAGTTTCCGGACTGGAAAAACAGTAGAACTATCCTGATGAAAAAATTATTAGTAGCGATTGCTTGTGTTGGCTCGGTGTATGCCGGGGAATTTGTGTCCTTGTTTAACGGAAAAGATTTTACCGGTTGGGGTGGAGCCGGGAAACCAGAGCAATCCGGTTATGTCATTAAAGAAGGAGGGATTATCGAATCGACAAAGAAGTGTCGTTTCCTGATTACTGAGAAGGAATATTCGAACTATGTCTTTGAATTTGAATTCAAACTGACTGCCGGAGCAAACAACGGATTGGGGATTCATTATCCGGGAAAGGGAGATCCTGCGTACACCGGCATGGAGATTCAGATTCTTGATAACACCCACCCGAAGTATGCCAAGCTCAAGGACTACCAGTTCCATGGCGGACTCTACACACTGGTGGCAGCCAAAAAGGGTCATCTCAAACCTGTAGGAGAGTGGAACAAGGAGATTGTCACAGTCAAGGGACCCAATGTGAAAGTGGAGCTTAATGGTGTGGTGATCATGGAGGCCAATCTTGATGAGGTGAACAAATCAAAACCAAAGCACAACGGAGCAAAACGCCGGAAGGGTCATCTGTGCTTCTGTGGCCACGGAGCGATCATCAGTTTGAAAAATCTGCGTATCAAGGAGCTGTAGACTTTTTTTCAAACAGGGCTTTTTGCGCCTAGAGATTCAATGGTCGTGGCCAGCTCGTGGAGTTTTACCTCACGGCGGGCGGAGAGGTAGAGATGTTTTCCAGGTTCCGCTTGGGTGATTGCTAAAGCCCGTCCGATGCCAGAACTGGCACCGGTAATGGCGATGGCTTGGACTTCTTCACATCTGGGGATTTCCGGGCGATGAGTTTCGAGAATCTCGTCTTCTCTCATGGCCATGCCCTGAAGAGTTTACGGTGGGTAATTCTGGGCAAAGAGGCTAGATTGTCCCGGTTTTGAGTTCAAATAGATTTGAACAAAGAGCTTTTTTGTGAAAAGTTGTGCCCATGTCAGATGGGGATCGGAGTGAAAAGGCTCTCAGTGATTTCGAGTCGCAGGTGATTGAGTTCTTTTGCGATGGGGTGAAAATTTTGGGCCTTCCGAAATCGATTGGGGAAATCTATGGCCTGCTTTTCATCTCTCCGGATCCAATTTCTCTCGATGATTTGGTATGTCGCTTGGGGATTAGCAAAGGATCAGCGAGTCAGGGTTTACGGACCCTAAGGGAACTTGGAGCGGTAAGGGAAGCCGAAGTAACTTCTGGCAGGAGGGTTTATTATGAACCGGATGTCGAGCTGAAGAGATTGGTTGGAGGCTTTATTAAAGAGCAAGTTAGGCCCCATCTTTCCAGCGGAGAGGAAAAATTGGACTCACTAAAGAAGATGGTCGGAGACATGCCGGGAGATGTTCGATCGGACTTTTATGCCGGTCGTTTGGAACGGCTGAGCCGATGGTCCAGCCGCGCCAAGGTCGTGCTTCCCCTCCTTCAGAAATTCTTGGGTAGTTGAAATGAACTCGGATAAAGCATCAGAGCCGAATTGGTATGTCTTGCGTACCCAGCTGAAGCGTGAACGTTTGGCGGCGGCGAATCTTCGGCGTCTTGAGGGTGTCGAAGTCTTCCTGCCGCGCCTGCGCTACCAAAAGACCACCCGGCGGGGTCGCGTCTGGTGGGTAGAGCCTTTGTTTCCCGGATATTTATTAGCAAAATTTTCTTATTTGGAACTGAGCCGCGCGGTAACCTACACGGCCGGAGTTAGTCGAATCGTAACTTTCGGAGATGATACTCCGGCAGTTCCGGACCAATTTGTGAAGGATCTTCAGGCTGAGGTGGCTCGTCATCAAACGGACGACGAAGAGATTGTCGTGAACTGGAAAGTGGAAGTGGGAGATGAGGTCGAATTGGCGGAGGGGCCATTCAAGGGGATGGAAGGGCGGGTGGTTGAGGTCAGGCCGGGCGCGGAGCGGGTGAGTTTGTTGCTCGAGTTTCTGGGAGAAACGAAACCGGTAGAGGTGAGCCTTTATAGTTTAATCCTGGCTAACCCGGACATTCCGGAAGGCTGGAAGGGAGATTAGCAGCGATTTCCAAATAAGTTCATTTTTAATTGAACAATACCCTATTCCATGAGTCTATATCGCTAACTGAGACGGGATTTCCATTGTTTTCGGTCCCAGATTGCTGGATTTTATTGGTTTTACTCTATCGGATGTGAGTAAGTGACCATTGGCGGTAGCTAGCTATTATTTGTTGTGAATGTGCCCTTATTAGATGTTCCCGCGCAAAATGCGCCCTTGCGGGAAGAGTTGTTGCAGGTATTCGAGAGCGTTCTCGATTCGGGATATTTTATCTTGGGTCCCGAGGTCGAGGCTTTTGAAAAAGAAGCTGCGGAGTATCTCGGAGTGCCTCATACGATTGGAGTGTCGTCCGGAACGGACGCCTTGATCGTGGCTCTTCTTGCGGCCGGGGTGGGACCGGGAGATGAAGTAATTTGTCCCTCCTTTACCTTTTTCGCTACTGCCGGAAGTGTGGTTCGAGTCGGGGCCACACCAGTCTTTGCGGACTCTCTGGAGGACAGTTTTAATATCGACCTGGAGTCGGTGAAGAGTCGGATCACCTCGAAAACTAAAGCCATCATTCCGGTCCATTTGTTTGGGCGGAGTTGTGAGATGGTAGGAGTGATGGAGTTTGCCGATGAACATGATCTCGTCGTGATTGAGGATACCGCGCAATCATTCAGTGCGAGCGTTGATTCACGCAAATGCGGCACCTTTGGTCACTTTGGAACCTATAGTTTTTTCCCCTCAAAGAATCTGGGTGGCTATGGTGATGGCGGTCTCGTGAGTTGTCTGGACGATGACTTGGCAGAAAAAGTTCGGCAGTTACGAAATCATGGAATGCACCCCAAGTATTATCATGCCATGGTCGGAGGAAATTTCCGGATCGATGCGCTACAGGCGGCCTTGCTGAGGAAGAAATTACCTCATCTGGATTGTTATGGTGAGGCCCGCGCTGAAAATGCCGGATATTATCTGGAGGAATTTGCGGAACTGGATTCAGAGCAAGTAACCCTGCCACTTCCGGGAACAGCTGAAGAGGGTGTGATCTGGAACCAATTTACCTTGAAGGTCCACGGCCGGCGGGATGAGCTCAAAGCCCACTTACTGGATAGTCAGGTTGGGTGTGAAGTTTACTACCCTGTTCCCTTGCACCAACAGGAGTGCTTTTCTCACTTTGAGGCCGGAGCACTTCCGGTCGCCGAAAAATTGGCGTCGGAGGCATTAAGTATTCCCGTTTTTGGCGAGCTTGGAGAAGAACGTCGGGAGCGCGTGGTTGAGGTCGTAAAATCATTTTTTAAATCATGAAAATTTTCATCGCAGGACACCGTGGAATGGTGGGAAGCGCACTCGTTCGCGAAGCGAGGAAAAGAGGAGGCTACCAGGTCCTGACGGCAAGCCGTGACGAATTGGATCTTCTCGATCAAGCCAGTGTCGCCGAATGGCTTGAAGATCATGAACCGGATCAAGTGATTATCGCTGCTGCGAAAGTGGGGGGAATTCATGCCAATTCGACCTATCCGGCGGAGTTTATATACGAGAATCTCGCCATCGCCTCCAATTTGATCGAAGGCTCGCGGCAGGCGGGAGTCGGCAGGGTGTTGTTCCTCGGAAGTTCTTGTATCTATCCCAAAATGGCTCCTCAGCCAATGCCCGAGGATTGCCTGTTAACAAGCCCATTGGAGCATACCAATGAGGCATACGCCATCGCCAAAATTGCGGGTTTAAAAATGTGCCAACATTATCGCGCCCAGTATGGCCTGATGTACCATTCGGCGATGCCCACGAATCTCTATGGTCCGGGTGACAATTATCATCCCGAAAATTCGCATGTGATACCAGCGATGATCCGGCGCTTCCATGAAGCCAAAGAGCGAGGCGATTCGGAGGTGACGATTTGGGGGAGCGGCACCCCGCGCCGGGAATTTCTGCACGTCGATGATTTGGCTGAAGCGTGTTTTCATTTGCT
>JAKMEV010000558.1:0-6870 GCA_022425785.1 Akkermansiaceae bacterium
CTCTATCACTTCGAAGCTCTTCCCGAGGGCGAAGGTGATGTGGGTCACGTTTCCGTGCGTTTCCTCGACACCGCAACTGAGCAAATGGTTGAGCGCAAATGGAACATTCCATTTGAGGAAAATGTCACAAGCTTCACTGATTCCGATCCAGCTCTTCGCTTGGCCGGCACGGCCGCTTTGTTTGCCGAGAAACTCAAGGGCTCCGCCGTTGGCGAGCGCGTACAGTTAAAGGAGCTTCGCAAAGAGGCTGATTCCCTGCAGGGCAGCTATCAAAGCCAGGCGCGTTTTCAGGAGCTGCGCACCATGCTGCAGCAGGCCGGAGAATAATCCCTCTCAATTTTACATAGCCTTTACCCAAATCATTCACCTCCAGTCCGCTAATACTCTTATGAAATTCCACCGACTTCTTCCGCTTCTATTCTGCTCTCTCCTTCGCGCTGAGGAACCCGTTGAAAAAGCGGAGGTCAAGGCTGAGATTGGAAATGAAGGCAGCAAACTCACCATTGAAGCACACGGATTGAAGCCCGAGCCAAAGCTCTTCTATACCGTTGAGGCGGAGTCGAAGGTCGCGGTTCATCCTGAATTATTGAAGGAGACGATTTCTCTCAAGTTCAAGGTAATTCAAGGTAAGCCCAAGCGGCTTTCGGTCTTGCTTTCCGGTGGAGCCGCGGTGGAGCAACTTGATGGGCCGGATGTAGGGTCTTGGGCAGTACGAAAAGAGGGCGAGCGGCGCTTTCTTGATATCAAGCCCAAGGATGAAAAGAAGGGGAAGGAGTTTATCGCTTTCGTGACTTTAGTACAGAAGGATTTTGACAAACCAGCTCGCATGAATCTCACCGGTGTGGGTGCCGGAGAAGCCTCCTCGATTGCGGTGAGTTATCAGATTACCTCATTCGATGGCATGGCACACCGTCTGGTCACCGCGAAAAATGCCTATCCTCTGGAAAGTGAGGATCCCAAGCTTGATCGTCTGGTGTCAAATTCTCTGGCGCAACTTCAGATCGATCTCTTCCGTTCTGCTGCCGAGCCGGGACCGGTTGAACTTCGAAACCTAAGGTTGCAGGGCGAAATTAATCAGGAGGAAGGTTCTGCGCGCTTCCGATTACAAACGACCGCGATTGTTTCAGGTAAGTTGCCGGTAAAAATGAATGCTCTAAGCGGCCGGGCTGCTCCCACCGCACCCTTGGTGACGGCGGATTATCGCTTGATCCTGGTCAAAGGCGGCTACCAAATCGAATTCTACACCGAAGGGGTGCATCAGATTGATCTGTCCTTTGTCACTCCGCTGACGATGTCAGGAGACTGGCGGGGGATTGATTTCAAAGTGCCAGGTGGTGCGGTGGTGCCGGTTGAACTAACCGGTATTTCCAATAAGGCCCTCTTCAATCCGGTGCTCCCCGTGATCCCGGTGCCATCCAGTAAAGTGATGCGGGGATTCCTTCCTGCCTCCGGCCATCTGCAGATGGCCTGGCAACCCCAGCGCAAGACGAGCGACGGGAAGTTGTTCTTCACCAGTGAGGGAATGAGCGAAATTTCAGTGGGAGCGGGACTGCTCAGACAGGTCGCGGAACTTAAAGTGAAAACCCTTCAGGGGACACTTCCATCCTTAAGCTGCCAGTTGGAGGGGGTGGGAGAAATTCTCGCTGTGGAAGGTGAGAATGTCCTGAGCTGGAAAGTGAGTGATAAGAAGGTCCTGGAGATCGTCCTGAGCCGTCCCGTGACAAACGAGGCTGTTTTTTATGTGCGCTCCCAATCGGCTCTCGAAGCCCTGCCGGTCCAGGTTTCGCCGCTACGACTCACCCCGATTGGGGCGGTCCGACATTCGGGCTACTTTAGGATTTATAATTCCGGAGCAGTCCGTCTTGAGGTAATGAAGACCAGTGGGCTAACCCAGTTGTCTCCCGATCAATATCCTGAAGCGGTGAAGCTTCCGGGGGACAAGCGGCAGATCTTCTATTATCGTTATCCCTCGGCGAAGCGCTCCTTCACCGTGGCCGCAGATCGCGTGAAGCCAGAAATCAATGTTTCCCAGCTCCTAAGCTACGAGCTGACCGAGACCGATCGTGTGCTTCATGCCGATCTGGAATTGGATGTTCGCGAAGCCGCCATTCGTGAGTGGGAACTGCAAGGGCCGGGAGATTATTCCGTGGTTGCTGTGACCGGTGCTGATGTCGCGGACTATGTGGCGAGCGAGCCGGAGAAAGGACGTCGGCGCATTAAGATTATCTTTGGAAAAGAAGTAGGAGGGCGTCGGTTGGTGAAACTCCACCTCGAGAAGAACGAACCAGCCCAAGCCGGTGATTGGAGCCTTCCCATGCTGACTTTCACCGGGAGCCAATCGGTTCGAGGTGAACTTGGTGTGAGTGCCGCTCCGGGTTATCGCGTGAGCCCTGGTGCGAACGAGGGCTTAACTGAAATGCCCTTGAATCATTTCCCGAAACGCGGACCACAGCTGCAGCAGGCTTTTCGAATTCGTGGTGATGCCTGGGATGCCACTATGGTGGTTGAAGCTCTCAGTCAGAATGTGCAGGCTGATGTTTTTCATCTCTACTCACTGAAAGAGAACACCGCGTATGTTTCGATCTTGGTAAACTATTTTATTACCGGAGCCCCGGTTAATCAATGGGTTCTCGCTCTTCCCGAAGGGGTGGAAAACTTGAATGTGGATGGCCGCGACGTGCGGGATTCTCTAGTCGCGGAGGGGAAACTCACCGTGCCGTTGCATCGACCTGTGATGGGAGCGTATCAACTTCTCGTCACCTATGAACAGAATGCCGATAATGGCCTGAGCTTGGGACAGCTTACTCCGGAGTCAGTGCAAGCTGAGCGTGGGTTTATTCAAGTGGTCAGTCCGGGGCAGGTCGAACTGACTGAAGAGTCCGGCTCCAAGAATTTGGTGAAGTTGGATCCGCTCGAACTTCCCGCCGAATATCGTCTCATGTCCCACGCGCCTTCCCTGGCAGCCTGGCAATATACTACACGCCCGATCTCTGTGAAAACCTCGGTTTCCTGGTTTGAGCGTGGCGATCCTGCTCGCCAAGTTGTCGAGTATGCTGATTTTTCAAGCCGTATTGAACGCGACGGCGGAGTGGTGACTGAGGCGATCTATGATGTCCGTTCGCGTGGTGAACGAAGACTCCTTCTCGATGTCCCCAAGGGGTTAAATATTCTCGAAGTAAGAGTCGATGGAGAACAAGTGACTGTCAGGGAGTCTGGCGATCAGCGATTGATTCCTCTCCCAGAGGCAAATGGCCCAAATAAACCCGTGCGGGTGGAATTACGCGCGAGTAGCGCAAGTAAAGAGGGTTTAGTGACCCTAACTGCTCCCAGCGTAGTGGGGGCAACCCAACTGATGACACGATGGAAAGTTCTTCCAGATACCGGTCATCTCCTGGAGCCAATTTCAGCAGTTGGCATCGAGCGTCTCACTGAGTTTACCAAACAGAATGGCTTCCTGTGGATAGAGAGAAATGCCCTTATTTCGCTCCTCCTCCTGATCCTTATTTGGTTGGCGGGTTCTCTCTTGTTGCGATTGAAGTCAAACGTTTCTATCATCGGGGCAGTTCTTGTTTTGATTGCGGGAATCGCAGCTCTCAATCTGGGAGGACAAGGGATGGAGCAGAAATCTGAATTGCCGGATTCTTTGGAATACAGCGTGCCTGTGATTGCTCCAGGACAAGTACTGAGCTTGGTCGTTGATCACCGTCAGGGTGAGGCGATCAGTGGCTCCCATGCCAGCGCCTTGGGCTTGGTTCTTGCGGTAATCTTTGCTTTGTCAGCATGGCAGTTGCCAAGCTATCGCAAACATTGCTTCTCGTTGGCAGCCTTCGCGCTTGCATTCGGCTTGTTGGCCCGGGTCGGCGGTGCGGGATGGTTTTTTGTCGTTCTTGGAATCGTAATTCTGGCGCTCCTTGGCTTTGCCATTTGTGGGCATTGGGCCAACTGGAGGAGCCAGCTTGTTGACTATTGGGATAGTGACGATGACGACGAGGGAGAATCTCCCGAAAATGCGAAGCCAGATCCTGAGCCAGATCCGGAACCCGAAATTGTTCTCGATCCAGATTCTGAAACCAAACCGAAACCTCCCGTGAAGAAGACGACCAAAAAGTCCGCGAAGAAAGCAGCTCGTAAGAAGCGGGCTAAAAAGAATACTGCCAGCAATTCCGCGATTCTTGCCGGATTGTTCATTACATTTAGTTCTTCCCAATCCGAAGCTGCCATCGATTCCCTGAGTGAAGTTTGGTCGATCGAAGGACGCCGACTCGAATCAAAAGTAACGATGCAGCTGTCGGGTAAGGCGGGGGAGCGATTCGTCTTCCTGAAATCGCCTGCGACGCTCACTGACTTTCAGGGAGTCGGAATGAGGATTCTTACCGAGAATAACCAATATCATGTTGTTCCGGAAACCGACGGGCAATATACCGCAACCTTTACTTATCAGGCTTCCGCCACCGATGTCGTGAAGGGAGTTCCGGTCCTGAGTGGTCTGGCAGTGGTAAGAACTCTTGAAGTGAATTACGAAGCCGATGGCTGGGCCATCCAATCGCCGTCGGCAGTTCGACGACAGGTTCTCGTCTCTCAAAAAGGAAGCCGCGCCAAGCTCTGGCTGGCACCGGAGGAGAAGTCCTTGGTGAAGCTGAGCCCGAAGGCCCGCGATGTGGCCTCGGAGAAGACGCAATTCTATGCGGAATTGGATCACCTCTTTATTCCCGGGCCAGGCGTCATCGATGGTCGGCATCGCTTGCGGATTCGTCCATCCCAGGGGCAGGTGAAGCAATTGGTGGTCACCGTTCCCGAGGGCTTCACGGTGAGTGACGTCAAGGGGTCGCAGATCGGACCGTGGCGATTTGATCCGGAGAACAAACTCCTTAACATCGAGATCAAGCCATCCCAATCGAAGCCATTTCAATTGCTTGTGGAAACCCAACGATCCTTGGCGACCCTGCCTTCCGAAGTGACACTGGTGCCAATGCGTGTCCGTGGATCGGCCGGCGAAGTGGGTATGATTGCTCTCGCCTTTGGCGGAGAAGCGCAACTTGACCGTGCGGTTGCGAAGGGTCTTTCGGTGGTGAATATTACCGATTTCTCAGGTGGATTGATTCCGCTGGATAAGAAAAAGAAACCAACGGCCTCGATTCAAAAAGTTTACCGTTACGCAAAGGCGGCAGGTTCTCTGGCTGTCAAAGTTGCCCCGGTGGCTCCGGAAGTGCGCGTGAGTTCCGAGCAACGTTTGTCGATTGGTGATGAACGCACGGTTCTCGGTGTTGATTTTGTCGCCAAGATTACCCGCGCCGGGGTCTTCAGATTGAGCTTCCCGCTTCCTGCTGGATTCGAAGTCGAATCACTGACCGGAGGAGCATTGAATCATTGGGTCGAAGTTGAGGAGGTGAATCAGCGCATCGTGGTAATGAATCTAAACGGGAAGACGATTGGGGAACAGAAATTCTCTCTCGTTCTTACCGGAGTGACACCTGCGATGCCGGTGGAGACATGGGCTGTGCCTAAGGTCGAACTTCGTGAATCGACGAGGCAGTCGGGCCAACTTCTCGTTGTTCCGGGTCGTGGAATTCAATTGAAAGTTGATCAACGTCAGGATCTTTCTGCTCTCGACCCTCGTTCGATTGGAGGCAATGAACCGGGCTCTCTGGCCTTCCGGCTTCTTCAAAAATCATGGACCTTGTCCCTGACCGTGGATCAATTGGAGTCATCTCTCGCGGCTCTTGTTCTTCATGATGTGGAATTGCGGGAAGGATATACCCGTTCGCGCATCGATCTGAGATTGACAATTGAACATGCCTCGATTCGTAACCTTGGAATTGAACTCCCTGGACTTTCTAACGACGACGTCAACACGGTTAGGGCTTCGGGCGGTGAAGTGCGAGACATCGTGCAGTTGGACGACGGAAACTGGCAGATCCGCTTTAAGCGCCGGGTCATTGGGGCGACAAGTATTCGGATCGAGTATGAACAGAATGGCGATGCCAGCTTGTTGAGAACCTGCAGGATCCCCTCGCTTCGACAGCAGGAGTCCTACTTGGCTCTTCGTCCCGGCGTCCGCTTGGAATTGGTGGTTGAGCAATCAAAAGAGTGGATTCCGATTGATTGGGTCTCCTTACCCAAGAGCCTTCTTCAGTTGGATCGAAGTGGAGCTCCGGACAAGTTTTTCCGTACGACACAAGTTGGGGGCGGGGTGAAGGTTTCCTTGAAACGTCACTCTGTCATGAGTGGGTCCAAGATTCGCGTGACCTCCGGTCACCTGCTCACTGTCGTCTCTCCAAGTGGAGAGCTGATGAACCAGGCTGATCTCGAATTGGAAACCTTACAGCGTGGGTCGCTTTCAGTGACTCTGCCGGCTGATAGCCGACTCTTCGGTGTCTTCGTTAACGAAGAGAGCGCTCTGGTGGTTAAAGATGGCGATTCCTACCGCTTTCATGTCACCGGGGATGCGGGAGGGCGTAATGCCAAGCTTCGGGTGACCTACGCCACTACCGCGAAGGCTGACTCACTGAGGAATCTCAACCTGACCGCCTTGAAGATTGGTGAGCCTTTAGAAAATGTCACTTGGGTGGTGGCTGTTCCGGAAGGATATCGCCTTGCCGGAAGTGATGGTGAATTGGATTTGTCCGAACGGGGAGATGATTCCCGAACGACACGGAAGGAGTATCTTAGTCTCGTTGCCCTGAGAGAAACCAAGAAAAAGGCCAGCGCGCTCGGACGATTGGGGAAAGTTTCAAGTTATCTCAAGGCCGGAGACCAAGGGAATGCGACGGCAACTTTGGGGCAGGTTTACAATGGTCTGGCTCTGGATGCTGCGACCAATGAAGATGCCGGGATTAAGTTGGAAAAACTCATGACAGAGCAAGCTGAGGT
>JAKMEV010000577.1:0-2088 GCA_022425785.1 Akkermansiaceae bacterium
CATCGTCATGTAGCCTCCATGGCTGGCGATTGTTTTGGCCACGAGTTCCACGGGATTCGACTTCGCCAGTTCCTTGAGTTCGTCGATTTGACTTACCTTCTGAGCGCGAACATCATCTGGCTCCACCGCTTCGGTTTTTTCCAAAGCGAGCTTCAATCCCATCACTTTTCCTTTTTCCTTTTCAAAATCGATGGTGACCTTCCCTCCAAAGAGATCCCAGTCAGTGACGACACCACCGCCGTAACCTTTATGGATCCGATATGATCCAGGTGCTATTTTTGACAGCTTCTCTCCAACGGCCTCATTAATTCGGCCCGCTTCCACTAACTTCGCCACATCAGGATGCATGGCGCGAGCGTGCCTTTCTCACACCTGAAAAGCAAGAACTGATCGAAAACCTTTTAGCTTAGTCAAATTTACGCTCCCGTCAATTTGTTTCCTTCGGCTTTGGATCTCGTGCAATATACCTCACCCGGTTCTTCCTCTCTCCTGATCCAGACGATGACTTTTGGACCAAGGTCATCTGCAAAACCATAAAAGGCTCCATCCATCGAGGCTCCAATGAATTTGACAAGCTAATAGGAGTTAACTCTTTGTCAAAAAGAGCTTTATCATCTTTAATCACCTTCAACCACCATCCATGAGGTCGTTTTTCAAGAGTGAAATGCTCTCCATTGACCGTCATTTCGGTCGTCTCCACCGAACTCTCAAGTCTGCGGGAACCTTGCACAGGAATATCCCGCGATCCCCTGCTCGAAACGACATAGCTCTTGGATTTGGGCCATTCGGAGAGAACCAAGGTTAATTTTTTTGGCTGATTGTTCCTAAAAAAGTCCACCTTCACACTATCTCCGGGCTTTTTCCCCCGCAATAGAACAACTAATTGTCCCCGACTGACCAGAATCTGACCATCAAATTTCCACCACAAATCACCCTTCAATCCACCAGATTTCTCTAAAGGGCCATTCCTGGCGACATGTCGAACACTGAGCCCCACCCCATCGGCCACTCCCGCTGTCACTGATTCTTCGCTTTTAGAGCATTGCAAAGATACACCAATCCACGGGAGCCTCCCCGCGTAGAGCAAAGAACCCGAAAGAAAAAACAGACAAACGAGGGACCTCATTGATTACATAAGTTCTCTAAAACTGGCTTTTAGGCACCTCAATCTCGTAGCGATCTTTCTTCGACCAAGTGATCACGTTATTGGTTCCCACTGGACGAATTGTCTCTTTCTCCACTTTCACCTCATTCCAAACTTCGCGGACCTCTCCCGCGTCATCAACATAGACGGAAGCGAGGCCCTCGGATACGATTTTTGTGGGATGCGCAATAATATCGAATTCCGCCACATAGCTTGCAGACACCGGATCTTTTCCGACAAAATCCTCAGAATTAGAAACCCCTTTGCCCAGCCACCATCCGGACCCCAAGCCTATGCCCAAGGCAACTGCCGCCGCCGCGCTGGCTTTCCAGCTTAGTCCGGATCGATACGGTGCCAGATCATCCACTTCACCGGCTACCAATTTGTCAATGAGCGCCGAACACGAAGCTTCACCTTCATCGGTAAGCCCACGCGGAAGCAATGATTCCAACTGCGATTCTAGTTCTTTTAAAGAATTATCCATGTCTGGAGTTTTTGAGATGTTTGAGTTTTTTCTGCAGCTGCTCGAGAGCATAACGATATCGTGACGCTGCCGTGTTATTTGATAAATTTAGGATCTTGGCGATTTCGGCAAAAGTGAGACCACCCCAGATTTTCAGAGTCAGAACCTCCCGCAATTTCTCCGGAAGCGACTGCACCTCTCTTCGAAGAATCTCCGCCTCCTCCTGATCCTCGGAGGCAGGATCCAACCAATAATCATCATCTTGTTGAAACTGAACGATCTTGTTGTCTCGCTTTTCTCGGCGCCCTTTTCTGCGGCCATGGTCCAAGCCTAGATATCTCAGAACGGAAAAAGCCAAGGGAAGATCGGGCGGTCTGAACTCCCTCTCTGCCTGATAATGCCAAAGTTTGATCAGGGCATCCTGGAAGACGTCTTCTGCCTCCTCGGCACTTTGGCACCGTTGCCGGGCATAGGCCAATAG
>JAKMEV010000594.1:0-7575 GCA_022425785.1 Akkermansiaceae bacterium
GGACGAGGGTGAGTTTTTCGGCGGTCTTGGTTGGGCGGTAGTTGGCTTTCTCGATTCCTGAGAGAATAAAATGGTCGAGGTCTTCGCTGGGCCAGGCGGTGTTTTTGATAGATGGGAGCTTGGGTGCTTCGACGGGACGATAAGCCCAGCCGTCTTCGTCTCCCAAGAGGGATCCGATTGTCAGTCCCAGGCAGGCGATGACCAAGTGAAACACCACTGGGACAGTTACCGATTAGAGACGGTGGTTCTATCGTAGGAATGGAGATGTTTGGGCCTGGTGAAAAAGGGAGGATCTGGTATGGGCAAAGGGAACGGAAGATGTAAGCTCACGCTCGTTCCAGAGAGAGAAGATGAAAAACGCGATTATTACCGGAGGAGGATCAGGGATTGGTCGGGCGATTGCCGAGCGGATTTCCCGGGATGGAAATCATATTGTCATTCTTGATCTGCAAGAGGAAACGGGCGAAGAGACGGTGGCTTTGATCAAGGAGGCTGGCGGGAGTGCGGAATGCCTCCAGTGCGATGTCTCTAATACCGAGTCGGTGCGAGCGGTTTTTGAAAAGATTCCGCGAGTGGATATTTTGGTGAATTGCGCGGGGATTGCCTCGATTGGAAATGTTACCAATACCACACCCGAGGAGTTGGACAAAATCTACGGGGTGAATGTGAAGGGGATTTATCATTGCCTCCACTTCGCGGTTCCCAAGATGCTCGCGGAAGGTGGCGGTGTGGTTCTCAACATGGCGTCCATTGCGTCGAAGGTGGGAATTCAAGATCGCTTTGCTTATTCGATGTCGAAAGGAGCAGCTCTCTCGATGACGCTCTCGGTGGCGAAGGATTATATTAATCAGGGGATTCGCTCAAACTGCATTTGCCCGGCCCGGGTGCATACTTCCTTTGTGGATGGCTATCTTGAAAAGAACTATCCCGAGGAAGAACGCGCGGAGATGTTTGAGAAGCTTTCCGAATATCAACCGATCGGACGAATGGGTAAGCCTTCGGAGATCGCTGAGTTGGCTTCCTTCTTATGCTCGGAAAAGGCCTCCTTTATTACGGGCTCGGCATATGACATCGATGGAGGTTGCACGCTGCTTCGATAGAAAATTTTCATTATGAAACTAACGCGATATTACGACGGTGATGCGATTGTTCCGGGGGTCTTTGCTTCCGAATCCGAGATCTACAACTGTGCTACCTTTGGCGAAGATTGGGGCGAGAGCTTTTTTGAGAATGATGGACTGAATCGTCTTGCGGGCTTTCTTGAAGCGGAAGGCGACTCGCTTCCGAAAGTGCAAGCTGCTGAAGTGCGATTGGCTCCGTCAGTGGCGCGGCCTTCGAAGATTGTTTGCATAGGTTTGAACTATGCCAAGCACGCGGAGGAAGCGGGAATGGAGCCTCCGAGCGAGCCGGTGGTGTTTTTTAAAGCGACGACAGCCTGGGCCGGGCCGAATGATGCGATCGTCATTCCACGGGATTCCGATAAGACAGATTGGGAAGTGGAGTTGGCTGTCGTGGTCGGGAAAAAGGCCAAGTATGTCAGCGAAGGGGAGGCGCTGGATTACGTGGCTGGTTACGGCGTGCACAACGATTATTCCGAGCGCGAATGGCAGCTGGAAAAAGGTGGTCAGTGGGTGAAGGGGAAATCGGCGGATACCTACGCGCCCTTTGGGCCCTACATGGCGACTGCGGAAGAAGTGCCTAACCCTAATGAGCTGAATTTGTGGCTCAAGTTGAATGGCGAGAAGATTCAGGACAGCAGCACCTTGGATTTTATTTTTAACGTGCAGCAGGTCATTAGTTATCTGAGCAATTTCATGACGCTTCTTCCCGGGGATGTTATCTCGACGGGCACTCCGGCTGGAGTTGGTTTGGGGTTCGACCCCCCGGTTTATTTGAAAGAGGGCGATGTCGTGGAACTTGGGATTGATGGCTTGGGTGTTCAGAAACAAACTGCCGTTAAAGAGCGATGAAAATCACTTCGGCCAAGGTGATCGATCTCCGTGTTCCAACATCGGATGACATGCTGGGGTCCGATCCCTTTCACAAGGCTCCGGACTATGCTTCGGCAGTCTTACATTTGGAGACCGATGGCGGACTGCGCGGAGTATCGGTCGTCTTCACGGTAGGCGCGGGAACGGACTGGATTGGATACGGGATTGAAGATCTTGCCGGGTTGGTGATCGGTTCAGCGCTCGAGGAGTTCACGGAAGATCCGCTGAAGTTGTATCGTCGCTTGATTGACCACCATCAGCTGCGTTGGTTGCACGACGGAGTTTTTCGGATGGCGTGTGGAGCGGTTCTCAATGCGATGTGGGATCTGTGGGCTAAGTCGGAGGGGAAACCGCTTTGGAAGTTGTTGGTCGATCTAGAGCCGGAGTTTGTCGTGGGCTGCATCGATTGGCGAAATTTGAAGGATGCACTCACACCGGAGGAGGCACTGGAGATTTTACGCAAGGCGAACAAGGAGGAACGCGAACAGGAAATGAGTGAGATCGGACCGAAAGCCTATTGCACGGCCGGGTGGCTGGGGCTGAGTGATCAGACGATTCTCGATACGGTGAGAAAGTTGCAGGAGACGGGCTTTGATTCCTTCAAGGTGAAAGTCGGGATGGACCTAAATGATGATGTCGCGCGGATCAAGTTCATGCGTGAGGCGATTGGGCCGGACCAATCGTTAATGGTCGATGCCAATCAATTTTGGGGCGTAGGCGAGGCCAAGAGTCACGTTGAGAACTATCGACCCTTTGGGTTAAGGTGGGTTGAAGAACCGATCGCGAGGGATGATGTCCTTGGCTATGTCGAGCTGTCGGAGACCTTCAAGGATGCGTCGTTTGACTTTGCCTGCGGCGAGCATGCGGCCTCACCGGTGATTTTTAAGCAACTCCTCAAGAGCGGGGCGATTGGCTATTGTCAAATCGATGCGGTGCGCGTGGCGGGCGTGAATGATGTGATGGCGATCATTCTCATGGCCGCGAAGTATGGTGTGCCGGTTTGTCCGCACGGTGGCGGGATTGCCTTGTGCAATATGATCCAGCATTTCGGAATGTGGGATCAGATTGCAGTGAGCGGGCACTCGAACACACAACTGGTGGAGTATATCGACTTTTTACAGGAATCTGTCGAAGAGCCGGTGCGGATGGAGGGCGGTCACTATCTCACTCCGCGGGCATTGGGTTGGGGACTGGAATTTCATGAGGAATTTTTAGCGGACCATACTTACCCGACCGGGAAGATGTGGCGTGATCGTCCGAAGAATCGGAGCGGAGTGCATTTTGAATGGGAACTTGATTGAACGATGGATTTACAATTAGAAGACAAAGTGGTGATCGTCACCGGAGGAGCCAAGGGAATTGGCGCGGCCTGTGTGGAAGTGTTTGCAGCGGAAGGAGCGATCCCAGTGATTGTGGGGCGCTCGCCGGAGATCGGGAAAGCCCTCATTGAAAAGTGCGGGCGAGGAATGGTGATCGAGGCGGAGCTAACGTCCGAGGAGGCCTGCCAAAATGCCATTGCGAAAACTCTCAAAGCTTACGGGCGGATCGATGGCCTGGTGCACAATGCCGGGATCAACGATCAGGTTTCCTTGCGCGAGAGTCCGAGCGCGTTTTTTGGATCGCTTCAGAAGAATCTCCTCCATGTCTTCGCGCTGACGCACTACGCGCTTGAGGCTTTAATTGAATCGCGCGGATTTATCGTAAACGTTTCTTCAAAAGTCGCCGTGACCGGGCAGGGAGGGACTTCGGGATACGCGGCCTCGAAAGGCGCGATGAATTCCCTCACGCGTGAGTGGGCCTTAGATTTGGCGAAGCATGGAATTCGTGTGAATGCCGTGGTGCCTGCGGAAGTTTACACCCCGATGTACGAAGGCCTCGCGGCAGCGGAGGACGATCCGCAGAAGTTTCTCGATGACATGAGCTCGGTGATTCCGCTGGGCAAGAGGATGACGACGGCCGAAGAGATGGCGAATGCCGTGGTGTTCCTGGCGTCGGCGCGTTCCAGCCATACCACGGGACAGATTATCTATCCCGATGGCGGTTATGTGCACTTGGATCGGTCTTATCACCCGGAGGGGTGATGTAGCAGAGGCTCTTAGCCTCTGGGCTGGTTTGCAATAGCCTGAAAAGGATGGACAATCCGTCGTTGTACGTGATCTTGTCCACATGAAATCAGTGACCTACTCAGCAGCCCGGGAAAACCTTGCTGCGACGATGAGCAAAGTTTGCGAGGATCACGATCCGGTGATCATCACCCGGAAGCGCAATCAAGCGGTGGTGATGCTTTCTCTGGAGGATTATGAGTCTCTTCAAGAAACTGCTTATCTCCTTCGTTCGCCGAAGAATGCGCAGCGACTTTCAGAGGGGATCGCTCAGCTAGAGAAAGGGCAAGGAGTGGTGAAAAGCTTGGATGAGCTGGCATGAATATTCAGTTCTCGGAACGTGCTTGGGAGGATTATTCTCACTGGCAGCAGTATGATCGAAAGATCGTCAAAAAGATCAATGCTCTCCTAACCGATATTAGTCGGGATGATCCTTATCAAGGGATCGGGAAGCCGGAGCCATTGAAACATGCCTTTTCAGGATTTTGGTCGAGGAGGATTACTGATGAACACCGTTTGGTGTATCGGATTAATGATGGGGTGATTGAGGTGGCACAGGCGAGATACCATTATTAACGGGGTGATCGGCTGGGCGCTTGTTGGTAGACCCTGAATAACTTTTTTGTTTTTGTTGGAAACAATTCCCGACCCCGAATCATCACTAATGATGCCAGATGAATCTCACGTTTCCAAACCCGATGCCACGGAGCAGGTTCAGCTGCTTTTCGTGCGGCACGAGGGAGTGATCCGGGCCTTCGTGCGGGCATTGCAGCCATCGCTTTCGGATGCGGATGATGTGATGCAGGAGACATTTCTAACGGTTTCACGTAAGGCGGCCACTTTCGAGCAGGGGACCAATTTTGTAGCCTGGGCTGGGAGCATCGCCCGGCTGAAAGTGCTCGAGAATTTGCGACAGCGAAAGCGCGCCACGGTTTTGAGCGAAGCGGCGATGATCGCTCTGGCAGAAGAGGCCCCAGCACCCGAGTTGATGACGGAGCGGGAAAGGGCCCTGAAAGACTGTGTGGAAAAATTAGCACCTCGGGCGCGGGATCTTCTCTGGCGGCGCTATTCAAGTCGGCAGAGCTCGGAGGAAATGGCCGAGGCGGCGGGCATGACCTCGACGGCCGTGCGGGTAGCCCTGACAAAAGCGCGGGCATTCCTCCGGAATTGCGTGAGCATCACGCTTCAACAATCACCCAAATCATGAAAGCAAACGAACTCGATTCTCTCATCGATGCCTATCTCGAAAGCCGCCTGAGCGATTCCGAGGTGGAGCAGCTCAGTGTTTTTATTGAGGAATCGGCGGAAGCCCGGGAGCGATATTGGGAAATGGCATCGATCCATGGTCTTCTGGAGCAAACTTTGCAGAATGCCTCGCTAAAGGCGGTCACGAGTGATGCTCCGGTGAGCTCGTTGAAGTCCAAGCGCGGTTTTCGGTGGAGTCCGATTGCCTCGGCAGCTGCGGGACTGATGATCGGTGTTTTTGGGGCGACGATGGTTTGGGCTTACAAGGGGACCGTTGCTGAAGTGGAGCTTCGTGAAGAGGTTTTATTCGAGAGCTTCGAGGGGGACGAGCCGATGGCTCTCGTTCCGAGGTTCCCGGATCGCGCCGGAGTATGGTTTGGTAATCTGACGATGGGCGAGCCTGCGAGGAACGGTCTGGATGCGGAGAGGGGAGATTCTTTTGCCAAATTCACGCCAATCGCTGACCGGAAATATTCCTATGCCAGATACCTCATCGATGTTGAGGATCTTCCGCTGGCCGAGTTTGAGCAGCGACCCCAGTTGGAGGTGAAAGCCTCTTTCGCATCGGATCAAGAGGCATTTCCTGCCAGGTATCAAATCCGGCTGGCGGCCTTTTCCCAGTCGCCTGAAGAGGTGCGTAGAATATGGAATCACGAGGAGGACTTGTTCGAGACCGTTTTACAACACACCGCGCGAAATTATGTCACCAAGCCCGACCAAGAGGGCTGGAAGAAACTTTTTTCCCGGATCGATATTCCATCCGGCACCCGGAGTGTCGTGATTTCCTTGGGCGTGGCCGGACTGGGGGGAGAGACTTTATCTGGGTCCCATTACCTGGATGCGGTGAGAGTTCGGCTTGTTTCCTCTCTTCCTCCTCAACGCTGAAATTATGTTCTTAACGATGAAGCTTCCTATCTTTCTCATTCAACTTTTTGCCGCGACCTCGCTGGTTGTGGCCGAGGACCATCCTAATATCGTCATGTTGTTTATTGACGACTGGGCGTGGAACGGCACGCCCATCGCAATGGACGATGCGATGCCGAATTCCAAAATGCCCGTGGTGGAGATGCCGAATCTGGAAAAGCTGGTGCGGGGAGGAATGAAATTCCGCAACGCCTATGCCTCTCCGCAGTGCTCGCCCTCGCGGGTGTGCTTGCAGACCGGGCAGTCATCGCCTCGCAACGGATTCACGGTTTACCTGAACGCCCTGGGACAGGATTACTTCAACGAAAAGAGGTCCAAGGGGATGCCGGTGATTTCCTGCATCGCCGACGAAACCATCAAGCCGGATGCGGTCACGATTCCGGAGGCGCTCAAGCCGCTCGGCTATGTCAGCGCACATTTTGGAAAATGGCATATGCGCGGTGATCCATCGGACGAAGGATACCTTGCGCACGATGGCGACACCGATAACAAGCCCGGCAATACCTTGAATGACCGGGTGAAGGAAGGAGGGCGCAAGCCCAAGAGGCTACCCGATGACTTCATTGATCCGAAATTGATGTTCACCGTGACCGAGCGGGCGCTGGGTTTCATGGAGAAGCAAGCCAAAGCCAGTCAACCATTCTATCTGCAAATTTCCCACTATGCGATGCATGCCGGATCGGAATGTCTGCCCGCGACCAGAGAGAAATATGCCAAACATCCGCTCGTTCAGGCCTGGTATCGGAATAACAACAAGGACGCCGAGACAGTGAAAATCGGAGAAGATCCAGCAGTGTGGTTTGGGATGGCGGAGGATCTTGATGGGCGCATAGGCGCGGTGCTCGACAAGCTCAGCGAGCTGGGAATTGCAGAGAATACCTATGTCGTGCTGATGTCGGACAACGGCTATCGCCACAAGGAGTTTCAAATTACGGGCCAATTGACCCAGCCGCTGCATGCTCACAAATGGTGGGTTTGGCAGGGGGGGATTCGTGTTCCCATGATTGTCAAAGGACCAGGGATCAATGCCGGTTCTTCTTTCGACGCCAATGTCGTGAACTACGATCTTCTTCCGACTTTCGTCGATTGGGCGGGGGGGAAGCCGGCGGACTTGCGAGACCTCGATGGTGTTTCGTTGAAAGGTTTTTTGAATGGGGAAAAGAAACCGAATGTTAAATTCCGAGAGCGGTTTCTCTATTTCCATTACCCGCACAACCGGACCTCGATGCCGCATTCGGCGATTGTTTCCGGCACCGACAAGGTGATCCATTTCTACGAAAAACCCGAGTTGCCGATCATGTTCAATCTCGCGC
>JAKMEV010000002.1:0-2635 GCA_022425785.1 Akkermansiaceae bacterium
CAAATCGGATCCTGATTGCCTAAACAACGTCATCCACTCGGAAAAACACGCCGATTCCCTCAGCTCCCTCCAGTCTCAATTGCTCACCAAAATGTCCGACACCGGTGACCACGCCCTCGAAGCATTCCAAAAACGCAACGATCCCAAAATCGGCCATCTTTACACCGATAAAAAACAAAAAGAAGCCACCGCCCGTCGCGCCTCCCGTCAAAAAAACAAACAGCCGAAAAACAAAAACAAGAGGAACCAAAAACTCATCTCCCTCGTCGCCCCCAAAACCGCCACCCCGGGCAAAGAGATTACCCTCATCATCGATCACACCATCCCCAAAAAACTGGGCGTCCAAAAAGTCCACATCACTCTCAAAGACGGCACCAAAGCAAAAAGGCTTGAGCGAAAAGTGATCACCGCGACCGGGAAAGGAACCCAAAAAATCACCTTCACCCTCCCCGCCGAAATCGCCGACAAGCAAATATCCTTCTCGGCCTTCGTCGGCCCCGACTACGCCAACAACCTCCACCACGTGACGTCCAAACCCATCTCCACCCAAAATTAAACTCACCATCCGCCCAACGATCTTCCGCAAAGAACTGACCCACTTCCCACGTAGCCTTCCCAATGCGTTCACTTCTCCTCATTCTTCTCTCCCTGATTTCGTGCTCAGAGCTCAGAGCTCAAATCATAACTCCTCTTCTCACCGACGGCTCCAAAACTGAGCTGATCTCCTTCCGCGTTCCCACCACCGCAAAAAAGAAGACTCTTAAGTCTGTCGAATTCGTTCTAACGGATGCCACCAACATCGACGAAATCTCCCTCGAACACCACCGAGGCGCCGGCAACCGCCCCTTCGCCACCTCCAAGAAACTCAGCGAAAAAATCACCCTGAGCGGCAGTCTCGATTTCCCCCCCGGTAATCATCTCTGCGGACTCTATATCCGCTTAAAGCCCGGAACCGACCTCCTTCAACCCGTCCTCATCACCTCCGCCACCTTCCACTACGCCGACGGATCAACAACCACTCCAAATCTTCCCCAAAATCCTCAACGACTCGCCTCTCTCATCCACACGCGCGGCGATCACAACTGCCACACCTTCCGAATCCCTGGCATCGCCCGTGCAAAAAACGGCAACCTCCTTGCCGTCGCCGACATGCGCTACAACTCGCGCAAAGACCTCCAGGAGCACATGGACATCGGCCTCCGCATTTCCAAAGACGGCGGAAAAACCTGGAACCCGCCGACCGCCATCATGGACATGGGCGAACACGGCGGAAAACCGCAGAAAGAAAACGGCTGCTCCGACCCCTGCATCCTTGTCGATAACAACACCGGCGAAATCTTCGTCGCAGCCTGCTGGACCCACGGAAAACCGAACACCCACCAATGGCGTGGAAAGGGGTCCGAACCCGGACTCGACATCCACAAGTCCACCCAATTCATGGTCGTCCGCTCCACCGACCACGGAGCCACCTGGACCGCTCCTGAAAACTGGACCACCCAACTCAAGAACCCCGCCTGGCACCTCTTCGCTCCCGCTCCTGGAAATGGCATCACTTTAAAAAACGGCACCCTCGTGATGCCCACGCAAGGCCGCGATAAAAACGGCATCCCTTTCTCCAACATCATCTCAAGCAAAGACCACGGCAAAACCTGGACCGTCTCCAACCCGGCCCGCGACAACACCACCGAGTGCGCCGTCGCCGAACTCTCCGACGGCTCCCTCCTCCTCAACATGCGCGACAATCGCAATCGCAAGGACAAGTCGCACACTAACGGCCGCGCCGTCTCCCGCACCACCGATCTCGGCCAAACCTGGACAACTCACTCTACCGACCACTCTGCCCTTCCCGAGCCCGTTTGTATGGCTTCCCTCATCGCCGATCCGCATCGCACGGGCACTCTCTACTTTTCAAATCCCAACAGCAAAAAGTCCCGCTCCCGCATGACCATCCGTCGCTCCACCGACAATGGCAAAACCTGGTCCTCTCAAATCCTCCTCGACTCCAAAGGCGGCGCCTACTCCTCCCTCGTCATGGTCGACGAAAACCACCTCGGCATTCTCTACGAGTCATCAGTGGCCGACATGATCTTCCAAAAGATTCCTGTTTTCGATTTCGATCAGGCCGCCACTGAACCGCTCATCCAAAACCTCTACTCCGACGAACGCTTCCCCAACATCGTCGTCTCCAAAAAAGGAACGCTAATCGCCACCTGGGGCAACAAGCACATCCGCGCCCGGCGCTCCACCGATGCGGGCCTCACCTGGAGCCCCGACATTACCATCGCCAAGCCCGGCTTCCACGGCGGCGGCACCACGGTCGATGAAACCACTGGCGACATCCTCGCCTTCGTCGAAGAAAGTCATCCGCCCTCACCCATCTCGATGTATCGCTCAGCTGACGACGGGCTCACCTGGAAAAAGGAAACCCCAAAAATCCACCCCGACTCCAAGGGCCACGCCCCTGCGATGCACATGAACGAGCACGGCATCACCCTGCGCCACGGAAAACACAAAGGTCGCCTCATCCGACCCTCGCGATACTACGGGAAGAAAAACGATCGTTCCGAATGGCCCAATCACTACACCAACGCCATCTACTCCGACGATCACGGAAAAACCTGGCAAGCCTCTGAAC
>JAKMEV010000003.1:0-2646 GCA_022425785.1 Akkermansiaceae bacterium
GTTTACCTTGCGGGATACTCGATGGGTGCTTACGGGACCTTTCACATCCTGGCGCAGGAGCCAAAGTTGTTTGCGGCGGGTGTGCCCATCGCGGGGGGAGGGAACCCGGGATCGGCTTCAAGTATGAAGAAAGTGCCGATCTGGGTTTTTCACGGCGCGAAAGATGCCATCGTGAGGGTGAGCCAAAGCCAGGGGATGGTAGAGGCGCTGAAGAAGGCGCGTGCCGAGGTGAAATACACCGAATACCCCGACGGAAATCATGGGATTGTTGGAGAAGTTCTCCGCACTACCGAGCTGCACGAATGGGTGTTTGAGCAGGCAAAAGGCAAGTAGCGAAGTTGGAGCGTTAGATTTTTGAGGAGCGGCAGTAGTAGGGCGGAAAGCCATGTCCCAATCTGAAAAAGAATCCGCCGAGGAAGACCTCCGATACGAGGCCTTTATCCAACGGTTTACCCATTTTGAACCGGACTTGCGGCGTTTTATTCGTTCCTTGCTGCCGACGTGGTCAGATGCGGACGAGGTGATGCAGCAGACCGCTATCGTGGCTTGGCGGAAGTTCGAGCAGTATGATCTCGAGACGAATTTCATGAAATGGGCCTGCGTGATTGCGCGGTTTGAAGCCCTCGCCTATCGCCGGAAAATGGCGCGGGACCGGCTGGTGTTTAGAGAGGATGTCTTTGATTTAATGGCGGATGAAGGTGAAGAGGAAATCGAGACCCGTCGGAAGGAGCATTCCGCATTGGAGGAATGTTTGGCGGCGATGCCGGACAAGCAGCGGCAGTTTATTACCCTGGCTTATACGCCGGGAATCAAGGTGAAGGAGATGGCTGAGGAGGCCGGGAGTAGTGCGGCGGCATTTTATATGCGGCTCAAGAGGCTGCGTCATCAGTTGATGGGATGCGTGGAAGGAAAAATCTCAGAGGCAAATCAGATCTCATGAAGCAGGATCAATTTTCCCAACTCTCGCCGGAGGAGCAGGAATGGCTCGACTCCTATCTCAATGGTGAGTTGAGCTCAGAGGACTTCGAGGCGATGCAGGATAAGATGGTCGAGAGTGCGGAGTACCGAAAGATCATGCGGCGTTATCTTTCGGTCGATCACTCGCTCGAGATGTTGGAAGGCGAGAGCCCGTTGGAGGTGGTGCCAGAAGAGAAAGTGGAGACGAAATTTCCATCGCTGGTTCGATTGGCCGTGGCTGCGGCCGTTGCCTTTTTCTTTGGTGTTCTGGTGATGTCATGGAGGGACGACGATCAGCCGGAAGGAGCTGCTGAAGTGGAATCGCAAGAGGTGGTTTTACCGTCGGCGGATGGCTTTGCGGTAGTGAGCGGATTGTTCGGAGTAGAATGGAATGAGGATTCTTCCGGTTACCTGGAAGGCGATACTCTGGGCCCGGAGGTTTTTCGTCTCGCGTCTGGAACGGCTGAAATCAAATTTTTCTCCGGAGCCAACATGACGGTAGAGGGGCCGGCGGAGATCTTGTTGAAGTCAGCCTGGGAAGCGAAGTGTCGTGATGGGTTGGTGCGGATGCAGGTGCCCCCGGCAGCGCGTGGATTTAAGCTTCAGGCCCCGTCGACAGAAATCGTTGATTTGGGAACGGAGTTTGGTCTCTCGGTGAGAGATGGGAAGGGGCGGGTCGAGGTCTTTGACGGGGAGATTTCTATTCGTCATCAGGACGAAGAGAAGCAGTTGTTAGAAAAAGGGGCGGCCTTTTTACTGCCGGAAGATGGGTTGGCGATTGCGACGGAGAAAGGTGGAGTGTCCTATCCCGATGCGTCGAAGTTCAAAAAGATGGCGGCGGAGGAGCGTCGTAATTCGAGGGAAGCCTGGCAGGCGGAACGCGCGGAGTTGGTGAAAGACGATCGGCTATTGGCTTGTTATTGCTTTGAGAATGTTGACGGGCTGAGCCTGGTCCCGAATTTGGCGGAGCCACGGAATCCGGAAACGAACGGAGTAATTATTCTCGCCGAGCCAGTGACCGGTCGTTGGGCCGGAGTGCAGTCTGCGCTGGAATTTCGCCGTCCGGGATCGAGGGTGAGGGTGAACATCCCCGGAGAATTTGAAGCCTTCACCTTTATGAGCTGGGTACGCATCGACAGCCTCGATCGCCAGTATAATGCGCTTTTCCTTGGCGATGGTTATGAAAACGGGGAACCGCATTGGCAGATTCGCGAAGACGGAAAGCTCATGCTCTCAGTGATGGTTGATGAGGATCGACCGCATCCGGTTTCCAAAGACAGACGCTTTCACCGGCTGTATTATTCGCCGCCGATTTGGGACCTTTCCATGAGCGGGCAGTGGCTTCACATCGCGTCGGTGTATGATCCCGACCGGCGTTTGGTTTCTCACTTTATTGACGGAGAGATGGTGTCGAGGGAAAAAATTCCCGACGAATATTTGGTGAAAACCTTGCGGATTGGGAATGGTGAGATTGGAAATTGGGGTGAGCCGTTCCGAGAGGATCCGAGCTGGGCCATCCGGAATCTCAATGGCCGGATGGACGAGATCGCGATCTACAAGGCGGCCTTGAGCGGAGCGGAGATTCTTAAGATCTACAAAGCAAGCCGGTCGGGGAGGCGGTAGGCGAAAACACTACTTTTGGGGAAGTTAAGATTGGCGTAAGGAGGCAGTGATAGAGTACTATTTACC
>JAKMEV010000181.1:0-3672 GCA_022425785.1 Akkermansiaceae bacterium
CTCATATAGTCATAAAAGGAGGGAGCCTCGAAAATCGCGCCAACTTTCCGAAGCGCTTTTGCCTGCTCCTTTTGCACGGAAACATCATCAATGAAGACCTCGCCGCCATCGGCCGAGATCATCGCCAAAATGATGCCAAGAGTGGTGCTTTTCCCCGCTCCGTTGTGACCAAGCAAGCCATGAATAACCCCACGCTTCACCTCGAAGCTAATGCCCTTGAGCGCCTTCTTCCCAGCGAACCTTTTCTTTAAATTCTCAATTCTTAGCATTACTTTGAATCAACGTTAAAATCGACTTTCTGATTCACCGACTGATCGGCATAGAGGAAATTTGTGCCGTTTTTCTCTCCATGAAAGGCCTCCTTGTCGTAAATGAGAGGGATGGAATCTTTATCAATCCCCATAAATCCCAATTGGCTGTAGCGCAAGCCGCCCTGAGTTTCGTTCCAAAAATAGCTCGAACCGGACTTGTCGAAATGCTCATGATCCGCAGGGCAGCGAAAGGCCGTCTTGCTTCCGGCGTAATCCAACAACGCTATTTCTATCACCTCCTGGCTTCCTCCCTTCGTGGAGCGACCCATTGCAATGTCAGGATAGCGCCCCTGATGATCGATTAGATAGCCCTCAAGCGCGACTCCCAGGCCGCGTAGTATACTGAGACATGAAGACTGTCCGGATTTACGCTTTACCGATTTCCCAATTGGCACGGCCACTACTACAAGAGCCCCGATAATTGCCAGAGCAATCATGAGCTCTTGTAAGGTCCATCCCCTCTTCAAAAGCCACCTCCCCTCGGAGGCGCGAATCCCTGCACAACTTCTCCGGCAGCATCCATCAACGGTCTCATTACCATTTTTGTTTCGGCCGATGCGCTCTGGTAGTAAGCCTTGAACCCCTGCTCCGCGATGCGCACGAGGATTTCAGGATCCTCTTCCTGAATCCGAGCTAGGGCATCGGCTCCTTTGCCTCCGGTCATATCCTGAATTACCCGCTCCATCATTTTGGCACGCTCCTCTTCCGCCATCCCATCGAAGGCCGACATCAAACGCTCGGCGGCTTTGGTGAACGTTAAATCGACGAAGTAAGCCTTTTCTTCGCTGCTTAATTTGAAAAAGAGGTCGTAGGTGGATTGACCCTCATTCAGTTCCTGTCTCTGTCGTAAATCCAAACGGTTGAACACCTCGCTGATCCGTTCCAACTCCCCCTTCCGGCGCTTAGCTTCCTCTCCAAAACCTTCCCCATTCGACCAGTCTTCAAATTCCGCCTCCTCGATCATCCTTTCAACCCTCTGGGGGCTGGCTTTCAGCCCAGCCATCCAGCCGCTTATCAGCCAAACACAAAGCCATACGCCGGCAATTACAAGCAGTCCACGGATGAGGATATTACCATTCATAGGATACGGGCGAAAACTAGCGCCGATCCTTTACCCCGCAAGCTGTTTACTTTTTGAAGGCGTTTTTGAGCTCAGCCACACTGGTAACCCTCAATTTGATGACCCCCAGCGAGTATACAGTCGCCCCGAGAGAAATGAGCAAACTCGTGGCGATAAGTTTTGTCCAGAATCCTCCTGCCAACCAGGTTTCCATCATTTCCTTCGCTCCATAAAGTCCCGCAGCCATGACGAGACTGGCAGCCAACATTCCACCAAGACGCCTCCAGTTCTTCCGTCGAAGTGATACGAATCCTTTCAACCCCCGCCAGAGCAAGAGGACATTTACCCAGGCTGCGATTGAAGTTGCTAAAGCAATTCCAACCAAACCAATAAAAGGAAAGAGCGTCAAACTCACCACGATATTAACGGCGACCGTAATCCCGGCCATGATCATCGGTGACTTTGTATTCTCCCGTGCGAAGTATCCCGGTTGAAGAACTTTGATAAGAACGTATCCCGGTAAGCCGATTGAAAATGCTGCCAGGGCCTGCCCACATCGCCGTGTGTCTTCTGGTGTAAATGCTCCACGCTCAAAAAGAAGCGATATGATTTCATGAGGGATGGCGACGAAAGCAACCGCCGCTGGTACCGTGATAATCATCGCCAGCTCAATCGCTGACCGCATCGTGCCCGCAGCCTCGCTCTCCCTGCCATTCGTGAGAAGGCGAGTAATTTCAGGAAGGAGGACCATCCCAAATGCAATCCCAATCATCCCCAGAGGAAGTTGATACACTCGATCCGAATAGTAGAGCGTCGAGATCGCGCCCTGTTGGAAAGATGCAATGATTCCCCCAACAAGTAGATTAATCTGTTGAATGCCCGCCGCCAAAACTCCCGGCCCCATCAATACGAACAGGCGTTTAATATCACTGTTGAAAACCGGCTTTTGAATAGCGACTGGAAGACGGGCCCTACGGCAAGTCCACCAAAGGAGACCGAGTTGAACAAATCCGGCGATCGCGACACACCAAGCCAGTAGCTCACCTTTAGCCTCGGTGATTCGAGCAAAACAGGTCAAGCCAATGAGAAATACGATATTGAGCATGACCGGGGAAAACGCCGGAGCCGCAAATTTCTTTAGGGTCGTGAGCACGCCGCCCAGATGGGCGACCAGAGCCATGCATAGAAGGTAAACAAAAGTGATTTTCGATAACTTTACGGTTAGAGCAAAGGCCCCGGGATCGTTGCGGAAAACCTTTACTCGCCCTTCTCCCGAAATGGCACCCATGAACACGGCATAATCGTGACCAGGCGGAAGCGGCACCCTCAGGATTCCATCGTCGGGAACGAGCCATTCACCCCCTCTAATAATCCTCTCTCTGGATTCTTGGAAAGCGGTCGCAATTTCTTTCTCAGAATCAGATTCCAAAATCTCAACTTCCCCTTTCCGCTTAAGCCCTTCGTTGATGACCGACTCCAGCGAAACTGTTTCCCCAACCGCCTGAACCTCGCCCCCAAAGATCTCCGCAAAGACCTTGGTGAACTCCCTCTCTCCCTTCCTTGCGAGAGTGAGATCATGAAACTGAATTCCGGAGCCTTTATCTTCGACTTGAAGATAAACCGCCTTGGCACCTCGGAGGGCAATTCTAAAATCAGAAGCGTCGCTCCCTCCAGTGTGCTCCGCCTTGGGGAGAAATCCCGGGACAACCGCCAACATCACCCAAGACATCAGCGGAATCAAAGCAAGAGTCAGCACGCCTAGAACGAGGAATAATACCGAGAAGGCATTATTAGCAAAACCCATCGCAGCAAAGCGGCCATCCTGCGCGACCCTTTTTCCAAAGAGCGGCACGAAGGCGGAATTAAATGCCCCCTCGCCGAAAATCCGACGAAACATATTCGGAAAGCGGAAAGCTGCATTGAAAGCATCGGCGACCATGCTGGTGCCAACCAGTGCCCCGATGAGGATATCGCGCAAAAAGCCCAGTATCCGGCTCATCAAAGTGAACCCGGAAAAGGTCATCAACCCGCGCAACATCTCCGGAAGAGTGCGTTGGCTGAGGCTGAAGCTCAAGAGATATTAACTTTTCCCGGTCTACCAGAACCACCAACCGCTCCCTTTGGCATTCTTCTTGTACTTCCCGTCACCAACCGAAAGGACTTCTACCTTCACTTGAGTCAGGCCCTGATCTTTAAAGCCCAACTTCGCTGCTGCACGGGGTGTGACGTCAATGATGCGCCCAGGAATAAATGGCCCGCGGTCATTTAACCGCATCTTCAAGAACTTTCCATTTTTCAAGT
>JAKMEV010000007.1:0-3839 GCA_022425785.1 Akkermansiaceae bacterium
CTTTCCGCCGCCTCCGGGGCCGTCGACGACGAACTGTGGGATGGCATACCCGGAAGTGTGACCGCGGAGGCCTTCGATGATCTTGATGCCTTTGGCCATGCCAGTGCGGAGGTGGGCGGTGCCTTGGATGAGATCGCCCTGATAGAGATAGTAGGGACGAACACGGCACATGAGGAGCTTTTGGACGAGTTCCTTTTGGATCTCGACGGTGTCGTTGATTCCCTTGAGAAGGACGGATTGGTTCCCCATGACAATGCCGGCGTCGGCCAGGCGACCGAGGGCGTCGCGAACTTCGGAGGTGAGTTCGTCGGGGTGGTTGGTGTGGATGGAAAGGAAGAAGGGGTGGAACTGCTTGAGCATATTGCAGAGTTCCGGGGTGATTCTCTGGGGAAGGAAAAGCGGGATGCGAGACCCGAGGCGAAGGAATTGAATGTGGGGAATTTCGTGGAGACGTTGGAGGAGTCCTTCGAGTTTGGAGTCGGAAAAAAGGAGTGGATCCCCGCCGGAAAGTAGGACGTCGCGGACTTGCGGGGTTCGTTTGAGATACTCGATGGCTTGATCCCACTGGGTTTCGAGTTTCTGGTCCGAAACGCCGGAAACGACGCGGGACCGGGTGCAGTAGCGGCAGTAGGATGCGCAGCGGTCGGTGACGAGAAAAAGGACGCGATCGGGATAGCGGTGGACGAGTCCGGGGACCGGCATATGTGAATCCTCACCACAGGGGTCGGACATTTCCGAGGGGTCGGTGTAGGTTTCCTCGATACGCGGGATGACCTGACGGCGGATCGGGCAATCGGGATCGGTGGGGTGAATGAGGTTGAAGAAGTGCGGCGTGATGGAGGTGGCCAGCTTGGTCCCGGTGAGGAGAATGCCGGCTCGTTCCTCCTCAGAGAGAGTGAGGTGTTTCTCGATGTCGGCGAGTGAAGAGACGCGGTTCTTGAGTTGCCATTTGGCAGAGTTCCAGTCTTCGGTTGAGATGTTTTCGTCCGCCCAGAATCCGGGCGCCGAGGATGTGAAGGAGATATCGCTCAAATCGAGGCGAGTATATGATGAATTGAGAGATTGTCAAAAGTGTGTGTTGGTGCTTTGTGGTTGGGTGGTCGTTCTGTGTTGTTGGGAGTTGCGGAGTAAACTTTGCTCGAGTTCAGGATTCAGGCTCGGTTCCCCCTTCGCCAAGGCTAAGGAGGACGAGGGAGATGAGGTGGGTATGTTCGGGGTTCAAGACTCGTTACTCTGAGGCCGATTTGCATGTGAATATCTATCGAAGCCGTTTATTAAAAATATTTTGGTTGTTTTAATTACTAAAATGACTTAAACGTAGTTTGCGATGTTTTTGAAGGTTCAACGAGATACGATGCGGGCGTCTTATGCGGAGATTCTTGAGGTGATTAAGTGTTCGGATGGGATGCCGATTTCGGATCTCTCACGGGAGTTGGGAATGAGTTATATGGGGGTGAAGCAGCATTGTTTGAATCTGACGGAGCGGGGATATTTGGTGGAATGGCGGGTGCCGCGCGAGAAACGGGCGGTGGGACGACCGGAGAAATTGTATCGTCTGACGAAGAAAGCGGATCCGCTTTTTCCGCAGGCCGAGATTGGATTGACCTTGGCTATTTTTGAAGGTGCGCGGCAGTTGTATGGTGAGTCAGCGCCGGAAAAGTTGTTGTTTCATCATTTCCAAGAATTGCGGGATCAATGGCAGGCGAAGGTGCGGACGGGGAAATCGTTAGTAGAGAAGGCGACGCGTTTGACAGATTTGCGGGACAAGCAGGGTTGGTTTAGCCGGTGTCACTATGATCCCGAGACTGGGTTTCGGATTGAGGAATTTCATAATCCGCTCGCGGAAATTTATGCCAAGTATCCCAATGCGGTTCGCATGGAGGTGCAGATGATGGAGCAGGTGCTCGGGACCAAGGTGATTCGCAATGAGGCGAGCGTCGGAAAGGGGCGAAAACGTGTCGTTTATGAAATCGCGACACTTGGAATGCGGAGTGAGGAGAAAGCGAGTAGGCCGATTCAGCCAGAGATTCGTGCCGGTGGACAGGGCCAGTTATTTTAGGAAGAGGCGCTGCACTTCGGGCAACGGCCGAAGAATTCGAGTTCGTGGTAAAGTTCGGTGAAGCCGGTTTCTTCACGGATCTCTTCCTCTAGTTGATGAACGGGGCAGGGGGCGTCGATGGGATCGATGCTGCCGCAGTCGGTGCAGATGAGGTAATCCCGGTGGATGCCGGGGAGGAGAAGGGTGAAGTAGGCGGCGCGTTCGTGGAGGCCGAGGCGACGGGTCATGCCTTTTTCGCAGAGGCGTTGAAGGAGGCGAAAGACGGTGGCTTTGTCGCACTTTGATGAGAGGTGGCCGCAACTGGTGAGCTCGGCGAGCGTCATGGGGCGGTTGTGCTCGGCGAGGCAAGTGAAGAGTGCTTCGAGCGCCTTGGTGCGTCGCAATCCGGAATCGCGGGCTTGTTGGAGAAGTGAATTTATTTGCGACATGTTAGAGAAGGCTTTGTTGTTCAGTAGGATCGGATGGAGGGTCGGCGCCGATCTTGGTGTAGGCGGCGGGCATGGCGACACGGCCACGCGGAGTGCGTTTGACGAAGCCCTGCATAATGAGGAATGGTTCGTGCACTTCCTCCAGGGTCGAGGCGTCTTCACCGATGGCGACGGCAAGTGAGGAGAGGCCAACTGGGCCTCCGTTGAATTTGTAGATCATCGCTTCCAAAATGCGGGTGTCCATTTCGTCGAGGCCCTCTTCGTCGATCTCAATCATGACGAGGGCACCTTCTTGGTTGAGGTCGAGATCGAGAATGGACGCTGACCGAGTGATGATGACAGCGAGTTGTTCCTCGGTGTAGTAGTCGAGTCGGTTAATGAGGCCAAAGCGGGAGCGCAGCGGAGAGGTGAGCATGCCCGAGCGGGTTGTCGCGCCGACGAGAGTGAACTTAGGGAGCTGAAGTTGGATTGAGCGAGCAGAGGGGCCGGAATCGATGATGATATCGAGGCGGTAGTCTTCCATGGCCGGGTAGAGGTATTCTTCGATGGCGGGGTGGAGGCGGTGAATCTCGTCGATAAAGAGAATGTCGCCACGCTGGAGATTGGTGAGAATGCCGGCGAGATCACCTGCTTTTTCGATCTGAGGCCCTGATGTGGTGTGGAGCGTGGAGCCTACGGCGGTGGCGACGATATTGGCGAGGGTGGTTTTGCCCAGTCCCGGCGGTCCGGAGAGGAGGACGTGCTCGAGGACGTCGTCGCGTTGCTTTGCGGCCTCGACCATAAGCATGAGGCGGGCGGTGACCTTTTCCTGGCCGTGAAAGTCATCGAACCCCGGAGGGCGAAGAGTTAAATCTTCCGGGGTCTCGGGGGAATTGACGGTTTCTTGGAAATAAGACTCGGACATGAAAATCGCTGCTCGGAGAGTGAAACAGGAAGAGGGATGCTTGGATATTAATTTTTCTTAGGAATGGGCTTTACACGGGATAAAGACTGATTAGGTTTCCGCCCTCCACGAATTTCTGATTTTATGAAAGTTTTGTCTTCACTCGGATCCGCCAAACGTCGCCACGCAGACTGCCAAGTCGTTAAGCGTAAGGGAACTCTTTACGTCATTAACAAAACGAACCCACGCTTTAAAGCGCGTCAGGGAGCGACCAAGGGCACCAAAATGTCCAAGAAGGGCGTGAATTAAAAAACGACTTAGTTTTAGCTTTTTTCTGAAACGACTCCTGAGAAGGAGTCGTTTTTTTTGCGACTCGATGAAAAAAAGGAATCGATAATCGAAAATAATGTAAATACGTCGTTTCTACCTAATGTGACGTGCGGCGCCTTCCCAGTGACCAGGATATTCA
>JAKMEV010000061.1:0-4155 GCA_022425785.1 Akkermansiaceae bacterium
GTTTCCCCGGAGAGCATTCTTGCGGTTGGAGATAATTTTAACGATCTCAGTATGCTGCAGCCAGCCGTTTGCTCAGCGAGCGGTTGTCCGGCCAATGCGGTGCCGGAAGTGCGGCATTACGTGGCGAATCGCGGAGGAAAAGTGGCTTCAAAAGACGGAAGCCGCGGCGTGATGGAGATCCTCGGCCATTACTTCGACCAATGATCGGCGAGCTTTTGGCCTTCGCGCTGATCATGGTGGTAGGGCAATTCAGCCCGGGTCCGGATATGCTCTTGCTGACCCGCACGGCCTTGGCGGAAGGGTTGAGAGCGGGATGGTTAATGGTTTTTGGAATCGTGACCGGCTTGGCTTTTCACGCCACGATCGCAGTTGGAGGAATGGCGGTAATTTTGGCAAAGGGTGGCGTGATTGCGCTAACCATGAAGTGGCTTGCGGCGGGGTATTTGCTTTGGTTGGCGTGGGGCTTGGTGAAGAAACATGAGGGAGGAGGTGAGGAAGTGGTTCCAAAGAGGAGCCCTTATTTACGGGGGCTATTTTGCAATTTGCTCAATCCGAAGGTTCTCGTGTTTTTTGCGGGCGTGGTCGCGCCGTTTCTAACGGAGGGGCATCCATCGTGGTGGCCCTATGCCTTGTGGGGGCTGATCGTGGGAGAAGGCCTCTTCTTTTGGTGTCTCTGGGTGTGGTTGCTCCAGGTGCCGAAAATTAGGCGCGGCTATCAAAAGATCGGCCGCGCCCTGGATCTCGTGTTCGCCGCAGGCTTGACCCTGCTGGCGGTGAATCTGGTGCTGTTTTAAAGGAAGATCTTCTTGCCGTCGTTTTGCGCGGATTCGTAGATCGCGGTGATGAGGGCGACGGGCTTGCGCGCTTCGGAAGCGGAGGTGCTGGGTTCACGGCCTTCGGCGATGGCATTGACCACTTCTTCGAAGTTGCGCTGGTGCTGGTAGAAGTTAATTGCGCTCGGGTCGTTGGCTCCGAGCCCGGCTTCCTGCCCCTTCATGAGAGTAGCCTGAATCTCCGCGTCTTCAGGCTTCTCTTCCATGAAGTCCCAGATCTCAAAGGCTTCGTCAGCAAGGAAGACTGAGCCTTCGGTGCCGGAGAGTTGTACGCGGGCAGGGTGGCCGTCCTTGGACCAGGTGCAGGTCGAGCATTCGATGACGCCGCGGGCTCCGCTTTCGAATTCCACGATGGCAACGACGATGTCTTCCACCTCAATGCGTTCATGCGCGAGGCAGGCGGTGTTGGCTTGCACCGATTTCGCAGGGCCGGCCAAGTAGAGAAGGGAGTCCACGGTGTGGATCGATTGGTTCATCAGAGCGCCTCCACCATCGAGGGCCCAGGTGCCGCGCCAGCCGGCGGAATCGTAGTAAGCCTGATCGCGATACCACTTCACGTAAGCGGAGGCGTTGGTGAGGGTTCCAAAGCGTCCTTCGTCGGAAGCTTTCTTGAAGGCGTCCATGCCGGGGTGGAAGCGGCGGTTGAGGACAGCGGCGATGGTTTTGCCATTGGCTGCGGCTGCGGCGGTGAGTTGGTCGATGCGCTCGAGGGTGATCTCGAGAGGCTTTTCGCAAATGACGTGCTTGCCCGCATTGAGGGCGGCCAGTGAGGGCTCGAGGTGCGCTCCGGAAGGCGTTCCCACGGTGACGATTTCCAGTTCCTCGTCGGCGAGAAATTCGGCCATGTCGGAATAGGCGGTGCCGCCGTATTCTGAAGCGAGCTTTTCGGCGGCTTCCTGGCGCAGGTCAAAAACCGAGTGAAGAGTGCCACCTGTCATCGCAGTGATGGCCTTGGCGTGGAAGTGGCCGATCATGCCGGCTCCGATGATTCCGAATTTCATAATGTCGCGTTGATTTGAACCGTTAAGCTGTGAAGAGGCAAAGGTGAATTTGGGGAAAGTAGATGAAAGCTCCCGAGGCTCTCGTCTACGCTTGAGGGTTAGGCCTTCTTCTCGTTTTTTAGGAAGGACAGTGTGCCTACGACGAAGAGGATCGCGAGGAAGGACATTCCGATCATGCCGGCGGGGACGTCGCCGAATTTCTTTCCTGAGGTGGCCCACCAAGTGCCGACGGTGGCGACGGTGGTAGCGAAGATCATAAGGACGTTCCAGATAATGCGCGCGGTTCCCTCAGGGCGCTTATCGCCGAGAACCTTCTTGGAGTTCATGAGAAGGAGGAAGGTGAAGTAGGCGATCGGAATCAAGGCACCTCCGATCACAGAAGTAGGGATGGCAAGAGCGGCTTTGCTAGCTTCGACTTTCCAGATGACGGGAAACAGGCAGCCTGACAATCCCGAAATCCCGCATCCCAAGAAGTAGGATTTGGTCGACCCTAGTGATTTTTCAAAGAGCTGCTGGAAGGCGAGTCCATTGATGAGCATCAGGATGATGATGGTGGAAACGGCCATGCCGAGGACGCCGATGCCGAAGATTTTTTGGCCAACGACTTCACCGGTGAATGGCTTGAGGGTGATCGCGAGAGCTCCGGCGTCGCGTGAGTGAATCATGGCAGCGAGTTTGAAGTCAGATTCGTTGAGAGAAGGAGCACTGGCGACGATTTCATTCCAGGCTGCTTTTTCTTCGTCGCTTTTTTTGGGAAGATCTTTCACGAGAGGTTTCACACTGTCCATTTTCGCGAGAGTCGGGTAGGTCTTCACTGGATCGACGTCTTCGGTTTTTCCGTGGAAGGACGAGGCGGAAGCGATCACGACACAGGCTGTCGCGAGGAAGAAAGGAACGAATAGTCCGATTGAGAGGTCGGTGATGGAGAGGCCACGATGTTTACCGCCCCACTTTTTCTTGAGAAGGGTGTAGGGGAGAAGAAAGGTCATGTTGATGCCCACTGCCGTGCCGAAGGCGGCAAAAATTTTGGACTTCTGTGTTCCCACGATATGCTTTTCCCAGAATTCAGGATTGGAAGAGGCGGCGATGTCGGCGGAGAAGGTCGAAGAGCTGCTCCCCAGAAGAGAAAGGTCGGGAATGAATCCACCGAGGATGGAACCAAGGCTGATGCTGCCGCTGGAAAACAGGGCAATGACCACGGCCATGAATGAAAGAACGATGAGACCAACCATGCACTTGATAATGCGGTCGAAGAGTTTCGCGCCGCCGCCGCCGGCTTGGTAGAGATAATTAACGTAGAGCCCGATGGCGAAAAGAATCGCGATGATCGTCCATTGACCGCTATCTCCGCCTAGGATTCCCAGATTTTGTTGGATCGCAGCGGTTCCCAGTGAGAATTGGGGCATGGTCCATACGATGTTGGCCATGATGGTAGCGATGAGCCAGGACCAGCCGAGAAGCGGGTGGAGGTGGCGGTTGATGAGTTGAAGCGGACGTTGCTCGGTCGATAGGGTGACGTAAGCGATTGCCGAGAGCATGATGATGCCGCAGATCATCGCCAGAGGTTGGACCCAGAGGAGGTCATTCCCGGATACGACGCCCAAGTAAAGCGCGCCGGCGAGCGAGCCACCCCCGAGGGTAATGGCACCCTGGAGCCAGCCGGGGCCGGAGATTTTGGCATAGCCGAAGAATTTTCCGGCAGGGCCTTTGTCTTTGACCTCTTCGATGACGTCGAGTTCGCGTTGATACTGGTCTTGATCACTCATGTTGGTGGGGACTGTTAGGAAGAGAAGGGGGCAGGAAAAGCAAAAATCGCGATTCTTGTTCACTCGGGATTGCGGGATGAGAAAAGGGAGGGCACACTCTGGCCCTTGTCCGACTCATCAAAAGCGCCCGGTTTGGCTCAGGATCTTCAGGTTCTTATGAAGGTGCGCCTGAATGTTTTTGTGCTAATCACGACCTTTTTTGGCTTTTTCCTCGCAGCTAAAGGGCTGGAGGGGGGGATGTCGACCCGCTGGATCTTGCTGCTCCACACCTTGATCGGGACTGCGGCAGCGGCCTTTGGGTCAGCGGCTTTTAATCAGCTCATGGAGATCGAGGAGGACGCCCGCATGAAGCGGACGGCGGACCGGCCATTGCCATCACGTAGAATGGGCGTTGTGAAAGGCTTTGCCATTGGTTGGGGCTTGGCCGCCTTCGGAGTGATTCATTTGGCGGCCAAGGTGAGCGCGGTGGCGGCGGTGCTGGCAGCGATCACCATCGCGACCTACGTCTTTGTCTACACTCCGATGAAGAAGTGGCATTCCTCCAACACCCTGGTC
>JAKMEV010000194.1:0-2678 GCA_022425785.1 Akkermansiaceae bacterium
TGTCTCATGTCGGTGGCATTCTCATCGCGGAATACATGAAGGACGCCCACTCCCAGGTTCGTCGTTTCAAAGTCGACGGCTCCCCTCTCCCCGACCTCGAACTCCCCGGACTCGGCACGGCCTACAGCATCGGCGGCAAACCCGACGACAAGGAATTCTACTACGGCTTCACCTCGTTCACTACGCCCGGAACGATTTATCACTACGAAGTGGCCTCCAACAGATCGACGCTCTATCGCGCGCCAAAAACCAAGTTCGATCCCGGCAAATACCAATCATCGCAAATCTTCGCGACCTCCAAGGATGGCACCAAAGTCCCCATGTTTGTCGTCCACAAGAAAGGCATCAAACTCGACGGTTCCAACCCCACTTATCTCTACGCATACGGCGGGTTCAACATCTCGCTCACGCCATCCTATCGTGCCTCCAATATCGCCTGGCTCGACATGGGCGGCATCTATGTCCTCGCGAATCTTCGCGGCGGTGGCGAATACGGTGAGGAATGGCACCAGGCTGGTATGAAAACGAAGAAGCAGAATGTCTTCGATGACTTCATTGCCTGCGCCGAACACCTCATCGCAAAAAAATACACCTCCAGCCCGCGCCTCGCCATTGCAGGGGGCTCCAACGGCGGCCTCCTCGTCGGAGCCTGTCTCACCCAACGCCCCGATCTCTACGGAGCCTGTCTCCCCGCCGTCGGAGTCATGGACATGCTGCGCTTCCAGAAATTCACTATCGGCTGGGCCTGGCAGGCCGAATACGGCTTCCCCGATAAAAACGCCGATGAATTCAAATACCTCCTCGGGTACTCACCCTATCACAACCTGAAGAAAGGAACGAAATACCCTGCTACCATGGTCACGACTTCAGACCACGACGACCGGGTCGTCCCATCTCACTCCTTCAAATTCGCCGCCGCCCTTCAAGCTGCGCAAGCGGGAGACGCCCCAAGCTTAATCCGAATCGAAACCAAAGCCGGCCACGGTGCAGGCACTCCGACCTCCAAACAAATCGAACAAGTCGTCGACAAGTATTCCTTCCTCTCAAAAGCACTGGGATTTGAGATCAAGCTGTAACTCAATCACGCACGCAGCAAAGAAGTGACGTCAGAGCAGATGAATGCTGGAGCTTTTATCTACTCCTCAATCAGGTTCTCTTCAAAAATCTGGATCTTATCCTTATTAACCTTGTCGCCTTTCGCTCTCGCGCGGAGGAGTTCGTGGCGGAAATACTTCCAGCCTTCATCGCGTTGATAGCTGGTTAAGGCGTCAATGATCAACTCTTTAACCTCCTCGAACGCATGGTTTCTGGCTTCTTGGATCTCCAACAACTCGATCTCATAGCCACCGAGCTTTTCTTGAGCACCGACCGATAATTTAAAAACTCCTTCAGCAATTTCTTTGGGCAATTTTGAAGTATCGACCCACTCCTCTTGAGATTCGCCCTGATCATGAGAGCGCCATTTGACCTTACGACGTTCGGGGGAGACAAACTCATCCTTTCTCTCTTTATACCAAGCCAGGGCCTCTTCCACGCTGACATCGGCAACGCTCTTCTTTTTAACATAATTCTCACGCTGAATGCGCGCACCCAGTCGCATTTCCAGCTCTTCCGTCCCCTGCCATCCGGATCGATTGGCCAGTTCATCGAAGTTGCCACCTAGGCGCTTCTCCTCAATCTCCATTGCCTGCCTCAGCTCATCCTGATCAACGGCATATTCTTCAATTGGCGAAACCTTGACCTGGATCTTAACCAATAGCTCGTCAATCATCTCATCGAGGAGAACTTTGCGGAGACTTTTCCGTTCGCCAAATGTTGTCTCCTCCGGTGTCCGCCCCCGCCTCCAGAGGTATTCCTTCATTCGCTCTTCCACTTGCTTCCGGTAAATCGGCTCGTAATACACTCGCGCCACGACCCCCTGCGCTTTGGCTTCCGCGATGGCAGCCTCGGTATCGAGCTGAGGTTCGGTAAGTGTCTTCTTAAGCGGACCTTTGAAGACAAAGAGATCGAGCAAAAGATAGCCAATCAAGAGGGCATATATCCCGATACGAATGGCCATGATCTTTGGAGCGCTCATGGTTTATTTTTAACGCACTATCACCCGCGCACCAAGCCGAGCGTATTTTGGAAACCGGGCTGCATCCCAATTGGAAAGGCGATAACATCCTGCGCTTTGAGCCCGACCGATGGTTCTTGGACTGGAGGTCCCGTGAATTCCGATGCCTGACTTGGAAAGACCATTCCAAATCACGCCCACCGGATTATTCGGTCCATAGGGGATTTGCAACGCATCCTTCCCCCGCTTCCCCTCCTTCAGGAGCTTCGGATCGTATCGCCAGGTCGGAAATTCAATCGAGTTTTTTAGTTCCCAAACTCCCCGGTGAATAAATTCCTCCTGCCCCGGGGTGACCGGAAACATCGCCACAACCCGTCCCAATGGTTCCGCATCATCCTCCGAAACCACCAAGGCCGCCCCCGGAATCGCAGTCACCGGGCCATCCGGGTCATAAATAAACAGCTGCTTGTTCTTGGTATCAATCACGATATTGCGCCGACTCAAAACCTGGTCTTCCTTGTGCATCCGCCCCGCCGCCAGCTTTTCAATCTGAAAGGGCTCGATATTCGGAACTTTCAAGGTTCGACCCGGTCGAAGTTCGTCGCATTTCTCTTTCCCATTC
>JAKMEV010000165.1:0-10708 GCA_022425785.1 Akkermansiaceae bacterium
GATCTCATTCGTATCATCGCTCCCAAGTCCCAACACACCAGTTCTGCGATGCTCCTAAAATCCCGCTACGACAGCGAGTGGATGGACAACATGTATGAAAACGGCGGCGATGGCACCGCCTGGGAAATGGAACTCATCTACTATCCAACCTCAACCGTTGGCGGAGATCCCGAAGGACTTAAAAACCCTAACCCCGACAGCGTCGCTGGAGCGAGTGCTCGCAGTCTTGGAAGCGACCCCGAACTCTACCGCTGGCATTGGCTTATCAAAAACAACCGCGATGCCGACAACTACGCCCCTCTCGTCGAAATGCTCGGAGCCTACGGCCAAAGCTCCGGCGGTTCCTACCACGATGACATGAATCGCCTTCTCGATGTCGATCAATTCCTCCGCTCCTTCGCCGCACAAATCCTCCACGGCATTGGCGACAACTACTCCTCGGGCTCCCAACACAACGGCATGTTTTACCAGCGTCCAAACGATGGGAAATTTCTTCTCTTTCCCTGGGACATGGACTTCGCCTTCACCCGTGGATCCACCAGCGATCTCACTCCCAATGGCGATCTCGACAAACTCCTCACCTCTCCAGCCAATCGGCGGGCCTACTATGGCCACATCAAAGACATTGCCGAATCCAGCTTCAACTCCGCTTACCTGACTCCGTGGGCCACGCACTACAGTTGCTTCCTTCCCACCGAAAACCTTTCCGGATTTATTGGCTACATCAACACTCGCTCCAACTACGCACTCGGTCAGGTCAATTCGGCGATCCCTCCAGTCGCCTTCAATGTCACCACCGCCAACACTTCAACTTCGGAGCCTACCTTAACCGTCCAAGGTGATGGATGGGTCGATGTGCGTGAAATCCGCCTCGCCGGGACACCGGGAGTTCTTCCCATCACCTGGACCGACACCAATTCCTTCAGTGTCCAAATTCCCATCCAGCCGGGAGCAAACACCTACACCATCGAAGCCTATGGCTTTGACGGAACCCTGATCGACTTCGATAACATCACGATCATCGGTACCGGCACCGTGACGCCAGCTGCAGCGGGTCTCCTTGTAGTCTCCGAACTCATGTATCATCCGGACGATGATGCCTACGAATTCATTGAACTATTCAATACCAGTGCGCTGACTTTGGATCTCGAAGGAATGTCTTTCAACGATGGCATCGACTACACCTTCCCCGCTGTTTTTCTGGCTCCAGGAGAACACATCGTGGTTGCCCGTGATCTCACCGCCTTCCGAGCCCGCTACGGAGCTACTCCTGTCGTCGCCGGAGAATACCAGGCTCCCGATGGTTCCAATAAATTCTCAGACGGTGGCGAAAATGTGCGGCTCGTTGACTCGCTGGGATCGACCATCCTTGAATTCTCTTACGGTGACGACGCTCCCTGGCCCACCAGTGCCGATGGCGCAGGCTACTCTTTGGAACTCATCAACCCGGATCCAAGCACAATCGCCTCCGACCCAATCAACTGGCGCAGCAGTCGTCAGGTCAACGGGTCTGCCGGAACCACCGACAGCGACGATCTTGCTACCTGGGCAAACACCAAAGGCATCGCCGATCTCACGCTCGACCCGGATGGTGACGGCTACAGTCACCTCGCCGAATTCCTCTTCATGACCGATCCCTTTACTTCGGATGTCCCATCAATCTCATCTAGAATACTCGACGGGAAATTCCAACTGCAACTCACCATCCGCAACGGAGCCGACGGTATCCTCCTCAGCGGCGAAGAAAGCACCGACCTCAACACATGGACCTCCGCCATCTATGCAGGACGGGAAAACAACGATGACGGACAAACCAGCAATCTCTTCTTCGAAGGAACCGAGCTGATTCCTCCCACCAAACTCTTTTTACGCTCCCTTGTAACAAAACAGCCGTAGAAAAAAATTGGAGCGCGGGCCTTCAAACCTGCGCCCCATATTAAAGAAAGCACGGTCTAAGACCTTGGAGGGAGGGATAGAGGAACCGAGTTCACAATGTGACATGTTTGTACAATAGGTGGCGTAATCCCAGAGACCCGATGCCGAAATCGGACAGCTACCACTTGCTCTCCGTGTAGTGTTCCCCCGGAAGTTGGACAGCATGAAGTGTTATTCAGGCTGCGATTCTGCATAAGTCTTGGTTTCTTTGGTTTGGTGTTTGGTAGTTGAGGGCCTGGTGGGGCCGTTTGGTGTTGTAGCGATGGATAAAGTGAGCGAGGGCAATCCTCGCTTCGGCGAGTGAGCTGAAACGAACAGAAAAATATATTGGCATCTTCCAACCAAGACACCGCCTTCAAACTTGAAAGCACAGAAGTATGACGACCAGGGAACGCACAGAAAAAGTAAGCCCTCTTGAAAAATTTGTCGTTCTTGCAGGCGACATTGATCGTCTCAGAAACCAAGTTGAAAATATAAGCTTGGATCAAACCATCGACGAACTCTTGGAAATCATTGAGGTTCAGGATCTCGCAAAACGTTTTGGTGTATCAGTCTTACTCATGAAAAAGAAGCTGCGCGCCGCCGGTGGGAGCCCATTCAAATTGGGCAAAAAATGGGTCATCCGAAAAGTAGGATTCTTGGAGGTTCTGCAGCATCTTGAACAGGATGGCTGATGCCAATATCTAGACGTGTTCCGAGGGAGGAAGGATTGCCCAAAATTCCTTGGCCTGCCGCGCGGTCCGAGCGTTCCGGTAGTGTTGCTCGAAAGTTTGTGTCATTGAATGGCCCATATTCTCCAAAACCACTTTCTTTGAATCCTCGCCATTCGCCCGAGCAAACGCTTCCAAATTGGAACCGTAGGTATGCCTCGTAATATCGCGTTCCCAGACCAAGACGCCATCGACCACCGCATTTTTGCGCTTCCGGTGATTGGGGACCTGAATCAGTCCGGACTTTCGTCGAAAAGGCTGTAACCACTTCGCCAAGGTGTCAGAGAGATCGACAAAACGTTTTGTGTCGGTCTTATTTCCGAACCCAACCCTGATCCATTTCTCCTCGAAGCTGATGTCAGTCCAGTCCAACTTCCCAAGTTCCGACTGGGGTCTTAGTCCGGCAAAAAATGCGATGGCAAACCATGGCACGAGCTCCGGATCTTCAGACATCGCCCTACCGAGTAGTTTCTGGGTCTCATCGTTCGAGGCGATGGTCACCTCCTTCTTTTTGCTCTTTGCAGACGGAATCGGCTTTATCGGATGGCTCGGAAAAAACGCAGAAGCCGCAGGCATTGAATAGATCGAGACAAGAAAAGTTCTAAGGTGATTGAACGATCTCGCTGAATACCCTCCGGCTTTTCGCCACTCTGGCAACCACGCTTCCCAATGTTGAGCATCCATTTCACTGATGGTTTTGTCATGGAAGGTCTTCAACTGCTTCTTAGCCCAATTAAAAGTCACCTTGTAGCCGTCGGACCAATCTGCCCCCCGATTCGCTTCATACCCGTCGATGAGCTCGACGAGAGTCTGAGCTTGGTGCCGTTTTTCAAGCTGTCGCAGCCACTCGGCACAAGCATCATCCAAACCTTTGAAGCCATGCAACATGAACGCCTCCGAATAATAGTTCGCAGTCTCCAACAGAGATTCGTCATATTCCCGCAGTTTCGGGGACAGCAGGACTGACGCCAAGTTCGCCCGGTGAGCTTCGGCCTCCTTCTTCGTGCCAAACTTTAAGCGACGTTTCTTCCCGGTTTTGGAAAGCTTCGCGGAGACGTTAAGAATCCACTTACCGCTCTGCTTATCTTTGCCGATTTCAAGTTTACCAACCCTTCCCATTTCACTCAAAAAGCAGCAAAAGAGTGTCCAAACGCGAATCTTTTTGGCCTCTAAATAGACACTTTTTGGCCACCTCGAAAACCTCTATTAAGGCAGGTAAACAAAAGGAAACCCGCTAATCCATTAGGATTGAGCGGGTTATAAAGTACGCAGACTGGGACTCGAACCCAGGACCAATTGGTTAAAAGCCAACTGCTCTACCAACTGAGCTATCTGCGCCTTTGGTATTTGGATGCCCCTTCCGAGAGAAGGTGCGGCGGAGCTTTATGACCTGCAGACCGCATTGACAAGTAATTCCTACTATTTTTCGCAAAATAATTCCCAGACTTTACTTCCCTTTTAAATACTGGGCCATTTCGCGATTCAGAACGAAGGACATCGTCCCCTCGGCTTTGGGGTTCCCGCCATTCTCAACCTGATACTCGAGTGGTTTCAGCGGTTTTTTCCCGTCTACCTCGGACATGAGATAAAGACGGATCGTCAACACCGCTTTGGGGTCTCCTCCCGGAATATCTTTGACGGTGTATTGTAGAGTATTTTGACCATCTCTCACTCCCCCGACAAGGATTTCAGCTCCTTGGGTGTTTTGAAACAAATGACTGGAGATACCGTTGTTGCCCGTCACTCGAACCTCACGTCCTGGGCAGAAAACATACACCTTTGCGATATACTTGGCCATCCCGGTAATTGCGATGGGCAGTTTGGGCACGATCCCATCTGGAATGAAGTCCTTGGAATCGACAAATTTGTAATCTCCCTTGGCAATTTCCTCCCGAACTTTGGGGAGAAGATTCAAGTTCACAAACTCTCCCCCATCGTATTTCCACCCGGCTTGCTCCTTAAGGTATGACACAACAAAAACATTATCCGTTGGCTGACCACCGACGCCAAAATCCACCTTGCCGTAGTAAACTGACTTGGCGGTATTCTTATTCACCCGGACTCGCAGCGCTTTTAAATTCTGAATATTCGGAGGAGAGACAGGCGCATTGAAAACACCTTGCGGAAAGGCACGACGTTCGCTCCACAGGCGATTGCGAACATTGGTCTGACGCAGCTGAGAGGTGTATTTCTGCCAGTTGTTGGGATTTTTAGTGATCATGGAGTTCCTCCAGGCGTTGTAGACCTGCTTCAAATGCACCACCAATTTGGCATCGTCGTTTGCCCGGGCAGTCGGTAGAACGAGCCAGACGGCACAAAAGATCATTAAAATCACACGTTTCATGGAGAAACTATGGACAATTGTGCGCACTTTTGAACAAGCTTTTCTCCCGATAGTAAAAAAGTCGGTCCACACACACCTATGAACGTCATTCCGAAGTCGCCCATGATCGGCGAAGCACGCAACAAAGAGCTTCTCTCCGCAGCGACCACCTACATTTACAATCAGACGGAACACGGCGATCTCCTGGCCCACTTTTTCTTCCCGCCAAATTTCAATTACGAAACCGACCGGTGCCCGGCCATCGTCTTTTTCCACGGTGGCCTCTGGGATATTTCCGCCGCCACTCAATTCATCCCACACTGTCATCACTTCGCTTCCCGGGGGATGGTCGCAATCACGGTGGAGTATCGCAACAAGGCGGTCTTCAACGGCTCACCCGAGGATGCCATCATGGACGCCAAGGCGGCCCTCTCGTTTTTTAAACTCCATGCCGATCAACTGGGACTGGATGCCGAACGTATCGTGGCAGCCGGAGCAAGTGCGGGAGCCAACGCCATCCTGGGTGCGACGCTTCATCCTCACACCAACGAAGAACTGCCCAATCCCAAACCCGCAGCCCTCGTCCTCTTCTGCCCCATCACAGACACCTCGCCCCGAGGCGTGGGCAACGGCCTCTTTAGCACGCCGAAAATTGGCAAGGCCCTTAGCCCCGGGAAAAACCTTCCTCAAAAAGCACTCCCTCCCTGCATTATTTTCCACGGAGAAGCAGACCGCGTCGTCCCCTACGAACAATCAGTGAAATTTGCGAAGCGCTATCGCCGCAAACGTAATAAATGCGAGGTCATGGAATTCCGGAATGCCGGACACACCTTCTTTAATTTCAATTCCGACGAGCGAAACTACAACCTCACCTTGCGAGCCGGCGACCACTTCCTGGTCGACCTCGGCATCATCGAACCCGATCCCTTCGCGGATCTCCTCGATTAATTCACCTTACCTGCAACGCCCTGCCCTTGCGCAGCTCATGATGTGCTGCCATGCTCCATCGAAATGAGCTCATTGGAATTTTCTCCCATCGACGAAATCGTCACCGACCTCAAGGCCGGCAGGATGGTCATCGTGGCCGACGATCCGGGACGGGAAAATGAAGCCGACCTCATCGGGGCCGCCTCCCTCGCCACGCCCGAAATGATTGCCTTCATGGCCAATCATGGCCGGGGCTTGATTTGCGCTCCTATTCTCGCCGAAAAAGCCGAGAAACTCGACCTCCCGCCGATGGCGCAAAAGAACCGCGAGGCCCACAAAACGGCCTTCACCATTTCCATCGACGCCGCCGAAGGTATCACCACCGGCATTTCCGCCGCCGACCGGGCTCACACTTTGCGCCTTCTCGCGTCCAACGACGCCAAGGCCAGCGACTTCGTACAACCTGGACATATCTTCCCTCTGCAAGCCATGGAGGCCGGTGTCCTCCGCCGCGCCGGGCACACCGAAGCGGCAGTTGACCTGGCTCGTCTGGCCGGACTACCTCCTGCCGGAGTCATTTGCGAAATCATGCACGAGGACGGCACGATGGGACGGGTTGGCGATCTCGGTGACTACCAAAAGCAAAACCAGCTCAAATCCTGCACCATCGCCCAACTCATCGAATATCGCCGCCGCTCGGAGCGGTTGGTGACCTGTGAGGAAATCATCGAAATGCCCACCGATTTTGGCGACTTCAACTGCCACCTCTATCGCGTAAGCACCGACGACAGCGAACATCTCGCCCTCGTCCGCGGCGAAATCGATCGCGAAAAACCAATCTCGGTCCGAGTTCATTCCGAGTGCCTCACCGGCGATGTTTTCGGATCCCGGCGATGCGACTGTGGAGGCCAACTCCACACCGCCCTTGAACATATTTCCAGAGAAGGAGGAGTCCTTCTCTACCTCCGGCAGGAAGGCCGTGGCATCGGACTCGCCGCCAAAATCCAAGCCTACAAACTTCAGGAACAAGGACTCGACACCATTGAAGCCAACGAAAAACTGGGCTATGCCTCCGATCTCCGGGACTACGGCATGGGAGCCCAAATGCTTTACGATCTGGGAGTGCGGAAAATCCGCCTTTTGACCAACAACCCCAAGAAAGTCATTGGCTTGGAAGGTTACGGACTGGAAATCGTGGAGCAGGTCCCGGTAAGACTTCCCTCGAATCCTCACAACGAGAAATACCTAGAAACCAAGCGGACAAGAATGGGACATCACCTCTAATTGACAAATCCCCCTCTCCCGATCATACCAGCCTCCGCATGTCGGCCATCATTCCACCAAAACCGCGGACCCTCACCGGGAGCAAGATTCGGGTCGCCATTGTAGCGGCTAAATTTAATGCCGAATTCACCGACGCGCTCGTCGAGAATGCTGTTCAGGAAATTCAACTCTATTCCACTGCTCCCCGAGTCGATCTCATCCGCGTTCCCGGCGCTTTTGAAATCCCCATCATTGCCAAGACGCTCCTCGAAGAAGAGAAACCCGACTGCATCATTGCGCTCGGCTGTATTATTCGGGGGGGAACCGGACATGCCGATCTGGTCGCTAAATCAGTCACCAACGGCTTGCAGCAACTTGCCCTGGAATTTTCCACTCCGGTCATCCACGAAGTTCTTCTCGTCGAGGACGAAAAGCAAGCTTACGCCCGTTGTATCGGCACCAAGCTAAATCGCGGTCGGGAAGCTGCACGCAGTGCACTCGACATCATCGAGGTTGTTACCGAAGTGCGCCGCGCCAACCAATCCATGCGTCTCCACCCAAGCAATGGCTAGTCGCCGGCAAATCCGCGAAGCTGCGGTCCAACTTCTCTACGCACGTGAAAGCTCCCCCACCGAACAAGGGGGCTCGGATCTTTGGGATCTCATCAATGATCGTTCCGGCCTGACCTTTGACAAGGCCCGCGTCAAAATGCTGGCCCACCTCATGCAAGGACGCCCGGCCATAGCCAAGAAGCTCTACAATATGCTGACAGATTGTCAGGCCGCGATTCATGCTGCTGACCCACTTGGGAAACTGGCCAAGCAATTCGCCACTCTCTCCACTGAGGAAGAACGACACGCCGAGACCTCAAAAAATCTTCTCAGCCTGACAAAAGCCGATCTCGGCGGCTGGCGAGGCGACCTTGTCAAATTCCTCCTGAAATCCGACGACCTCAAAAAGAAACGCGCGGAGCTGCTCCCTGCCATCGACGGATTCCCTCCCCAGCAATCGAGCGACCTTAAAAAAATCTTCGTCCGCCTCGACGACTACGACAACCGGGCCCACATGGTTCAGTTCCCCGAACACTTCCCGGAACAACGTGATCTCGACCACCTCCACCGTCTCCTCAAAGAAATGAAGGCCCTGGAACAGGAAGTCGAATCTCAGGTCAACGCCATCGAAGAAAAACAACAAGAGCTCGATCAGCTGATCAACGATGCTTCGACCAACTTTGACATTTCCCGACTTTCCAAAGTCGATCTTGCGATCTTGCGCCTCGCCACCTGGGAAATCAAATCCCTCCCGGAACTCGATTCTGCGATCTCGATTAACGAAGCAATTGATCTGGCCCGCTCCTTCTCGGGCGACGAATCAGCGACCTTTGTGAACGGTCTTCTCGACACCATCGCCAAGGGTTAGCTCCCCCGCTGACAAAAGCCGGAGGAATTTATCCTTCCCGCCATCCCCGATGAGGGGCAACCTGTCCGGCGTGGATCAAGAACCCTCCTTCCCCAACCAGTTCCAAAAGAAGACCCTCTGGAAAGCCGTCACCGGTCTGGCCATTCTTGTTATCGGAGCTCTGCTCGTCGGCCTCATTTGGCTGACCAGTTCCGTTCTTGGATACCTCCAGCCGGTTCTCATTCCTCTCGCGGTTTCAGGGATCGTGGCCTACCTCCTCGATCCGGTGGTGCAGTGGCTACAAGGCAAGGGCCTCTCCCGCATAAAAGGAATTGTCATCGTCTTTTCCACCTTTGTCCTATTCTTTGGGCTCCTTTTCTCGATTGTCGGAATCAAACTTTCCGGTCAAATCAAAAACGTTCTTAATAAAGATTCGGGAAGCTCCATGGGCTGGATGAAAGTCGACACCTTGAAAGAATCGAAAGAAAACAGTTTTTATGGCTGGATTATGCAGACCTCATTTCAAAAAGATCCCGAAGCGGTCCAGAAGCGTCTGCAGAACGGAGGTTCACTCATCGGCCCCCAGAAATCCAAGTGGCAACTCGACGCCAACACGGGAAAACTCGTCAACGATGATGGGGAAAATCCCTCCCCTCAATTGACGGATCTCTTCGATTCCAACTGGAACAACAAAATCGAACTCCCGGGCGAAACAAACGCCCAAGAGCTGATCGCTTTGGAAAACTTTGGTGTTACCAAGGGAGGACAATGGCTCTCCAATTTGGGTGAAAAATCGCTCGGTTGGCTTTCCAATAGCTCGGGAAAGATTCTAGGATTCTTCGGGCTCATCATTGGCTTCGCAATGATCCCCATCTACCTCTACTACTTTCTCAAGGAGAGCGAGGGCATTAAAGATGGTTGGACCGACTATGTTCCATTAAGAGCATCTCACTTTAAAGACGAAGTCGTGAAAACCCTTCGGGAAATCAATGGCTACTTGATCTCATTCTTCCGCGGGCAGGTCCTCGTCGCTTTCATTGACGGGATTCTCGTCGGAATTGCGCTCACCGTCTTCGGACTTCCTTACGGATTACTCATCGGAGTCTTCATGGCCTTCCTGGGCATCATCCCATACATCGGAAACATCCTCTGCCTGATCCCGGCCTGCATCATTGCTTACTTCCACGGAGCCTCTGAACCCTTCGGTCTGCCGCAATGGGGCTACGTCGCAGGAGTGCTCGCCATCTTTATTATCGTGCAGCAAATCAACTCGCTTGTAACGGCACCGAAAATCGTCGGAGATTCGGTTGGACTCCATCCCATGACCGTCATTTTCTCCATGCTCTTCTGGTCGCTCATCCTCGGAGGGTTTCTCGGAGCTCTCCTCGCAGTCCCGATGACGGCCGCGGTCAAAGTTCTCTTCCGACGTTACGTTTGGGATCGCCAAACACCGGAGACCGCGGGGTGAAAAAAGGGAAGGTGTTTTCGCATCACCTCCCCTTCCACTCCTACCACTCGATGGTGGCGCCGACGGAAACCGCGCGACCGGCTCCTTCCAACTGCGTGCCGGAAATGTCCGAGATGAGATAATCCTCATCGAACAAGTTCTCCACCCGGGCGTGTAACTTCAGGTATTCGTTCACCTGATATTCACCGTAGAGACGCGCTACCGTGCGATCATCGGTCGGGATAAAGTTGAGTGGATCCGCGCCATAACTCGCCCCGGCCACATGGGACACTCCGGCACCCACCAGCCAATCACCGCCATCGTAGCTGAGATCCAGACTAATCATGCGATCCGGCACATCAATCACCTGCTCCTTACCTTGTTCCGTCCAAGCGAGCCGATAACGCAACTCCTCACGAATCAGCTCACCGCTCAAGGCCACCTCGACACCACTCACCCGGGAGGTTCCCGGGAGATTTTGCCGTTGGGTCGTGCTTGGAGACCCCGCCGCAATGGTCCGGGTTGCAATGGCGTTTTTTAGTTCTTGCTGAAAACAGCCTAACTCCAGTTGATGATCTCCAAAGTCATGATCAATCCCAATTTCAAACCCAAGAATTTCTTCTGATTCGAGATCAGGATTGGCAATCTGAGTGGAAAACGCACCTGTAAAGCGAGCTGAATCCAGACGCGAGGGAGTCCGGTAAG
>JAKMEV010000171.1:0-2459 GCA_022425785.1 Akkermansiaceae bacterium
TATATTCGAGACCAGTTGGCGCGGCGTCTTCAGGGTGAAATGGGGCAACCCGCCACAAGGCAGGGTCACATTCATGTCTATCTCAATGGTATGTATTGGGGCTTGTTCAATACCATCGAGCGAATCGAATCCGATTCCATGGTGCAGGCCTTTGGCGGGGAGAAGGAAGATTGGGATGTCATTAAGTCATCGCCTCGACCAGGCATCGAGGCGGTCGATGGTTCGGTAGATCCGTGGGATCAGGTCCTCGCGATCTCGGAAACCAATATGGCCTTGCCGGAAAACTACGAAGGAATTCAGGAATATCTCGATTTGGAGAACATGATCGATTGGTTGTTGGTGAATTTTTACAACGGCAACTCGGACTGGGATACCAACAACTGGCAGGCGGGGCGCTTGAGAGGAGAGGGCGAGACCTTTAAGTTTTTCACCTGGGATTCCGAGCGGACTTTGCTGGGACCGACGGTAAATAATACCATCAAAAACAATGCAGGCCGTGCGACAGGGGTGCATCAGAAATTACGGGCCAATGCGGATTATCGATTGTTATTTGCGGATCGCATCCATCGTCATTTCTTCAATAGCGGGGCGTTGACTCCGCCGAGTGTTGCGGCAACCTTCCGGGGCTTCGTGGATGAATTGCGCACCCCCATGATTGCGGAATCGGCGAGGTGGGGAGACGCCCAGCGGGCCGGAAATCCATATACGGTGAATTCGGAGTGGCAGACGGAAGTGAATTACCAGTTGACTACCTACATCCCGGGACGTAGTGCGACGGTCTTGAATCAATTCAGGAATCAAAATCTCTATCCCTCCGTCGAGGCGCCGGTGATGAGTCAATTTGGAGGCAACGTTCCTCCGGGGTTTAATTTGACGATGACGGCGCCAGCTGGAGAGATTCGCTATACCATTGATGGAAGCGACCCCAAAGATGGCGGGGGATTTGTCTCCAGTGGCGCAGTTCCCTTGGGTGCCTCGTTTATTGTGAATGCCCGTGCCTTAAGCGGCGGAGAATGGAGTGCGCTGAGCAGTGCGGCATTTTATGTCGGAACGGAGTCGGCGAGTAGTGAGAATCTCGTTATCAGTGAACTGTATTATCATCCGTCAAATGAGGAAACTGAGGAGGAGTTCGTAGAGTTGATGAATGTCGGAGATCTTCCGGTGGACCTACGGGGCGTGGAATTTCGAGACGGCGTTGAGTTTTCCTTTGATGAAGGAACAAGCACGCGCTTGTGGGTGCTTGTTCCCGGGGAGCGGATCTTGTTAGTGAAGAATCTCGATGATTTCGCTGCGGCGTATCCTGACGAAGCAGATAAAGTGGTGGGGACTTTTTCGGGCAGCTTGAACAATGACGGCGAGTGGATCGATTTGCGGGCTGCCGATGGTTCGGTGATTCATGACTTTGCCTTCAACGATGCCGCTCCTTGGCCCAAGGGTGCGGATGGGGCGGGACATAGTTTGACTTTGATATTACCGGATACAAATCCGGATCATCGTGATGCTTCAAATTGGCGAGTGAGCATGCTTGCGGGGGGAACTCCGGGAAGTGGGGCGACGCTTGCTTTTGGTGGTCTTTCCGGAGTTGATTCCGATGGCGATGAATTGGATGACTTCTTCGAGTATGCCATCGGGACGGATGCCGGAGACCGGCGTGATGGAAGATTGGCAATTCTCTTTTCGGAGGATGGTGGCGAATGGCGTTTTCAGTTTCCAGTGAGAGTCGGAGCTGATCAGGCCAGGTTAATGTTGGAGAGTTCTACGAATCTGGAAGATTGGGGGAGCGACGAATCATTGACCGTGGTGTCACGGGCCGTTCCGGTCGATGGGCGGGAGTTGATGACTTTTGGGAAGCCTGTTGAAGCGGGAGAAAAAAGATTCTACCGATTGAAGGTGGCAGAACGATAGTTCCTACCGTCGGCGTGGTCCCGGACGACCTGCTCCTCCACGATGGTCGATTTTTCCGTCTCCGTCCCGGTCTTCACCATACTCCATGGGCATTTCCCAGGTCACGCCATTGCGACGGCCCTTCTGAATGTGGTTGCCGTAGTTTTTCTTCGGCGTGTTTTTTGCGTAGGATTCATTGGCCTTGAGGAGAGCGTCTTTCAGATCACTCAGTTTGACATTGAGAGGGAAACTTTTGATAACTTCGCCTTTTTGTCCGAAGGTGTCGGCTGCAACAATCATGATTCGAGAGCCTGATTTACTTTTGCTCAGGACCTTTGACCAAGCTTTTTCGTCGCTTTCAAAATCGTAGTGGAAGCGGCCAATGATGTCCGGGTGCTCTGCGAATGGTTGGAGGTACTTGCGGGCGGTTTTGAGTTCCTTGTCATTCCCGGTGACGAGAAGAAGCAGGCGTTGATCGGCGGAGGAGACGTTGAGGCTGAGCTTGAATGTGGGGAAATCGGGGACTGCGGCGCCCTTGTCTCTGCTCCGATATTCTTTGGAAATGGTGTTGAGGG
>JAKMEV010000199.1:0-2361 GCA_022425785.1 Akkermansiaceae bacterium
CATCGGAGTCTACTGGTTCGACGAAGCGCAAGCTGGCGCCTCCGTCCGCAACGAACGAAAGGAAATCCTTCCCCGCTCTTGGAAGCTCCTCATTTGGAGAAACGGTCAGTGGCAAGCCGCAAAGACCACAGAAGATCAACTCGGCGTTGAGCGAGATTACTACAATGTCGCCAAGCTCACCGAAGCGGTAACGACCACAAAGTTCAAAATCGAAGTCGAACTCCATGACAGACTCTCCGGAGGAATCCTCGGCTGTCAGATTAACAAGGCGTCGACCCCCGAAGCAGAAAAAAGCTTCACCGACCCCGATCAAGAATTGAAACGAATCAAAGCAAAGGCCAGCAAGACCTTGGCTTTGGATGTGGATGAGTTCAACGGCTACTCCCACCTCAATGGAAACCGTCCAGAGTTCGACGGCTGGCTCAAAAAGGACAATAATGGGGAATTCCTCGAGAAGAACGTTCCCAAGTTCCTTTGTCCGAACGAAGACTTCACCGAGGTCTTCAACTACCGCTGGTGGATGATCACTAAGCATCTCAAGGAATGGGAGGAAGACGGCAAAAAATTCTACGTCTTTACCGAGTTCCCGGGATTCCCGGGCTGGGCCGCAAACAGTGGCGCAATCCCCGCTCCGGCAGGTCACCAGTTTTACGATCTTCGCTGGATGCGTGACTCCAAGTATCTCAAATCTTACGCCGAATATTGGCTCGCCGGACCGCCCTCCCATAAAATGCAAATCCAGAACAATTGCTGGTTGGGAACTCTCCCAAGACCTCAGAGCCACCACTACACCAGTTGGATGGTCGATGCTTCCGAAGCCATGCTCAAGATTCACCCGGATGCCGAGTGGCGAGATCGACTGCTTCCCGCGATGGAAAAGCACCAGGAAGTTTGGGACAAAATTTTCCAAGTGAAGGCTCCGGGTAAGACAACGGACGGGCTCTACAAGTGCCTCGACATGTATGACGCCAACGAGTTCACCATTTCAACCACCCTGAGCTTGATCGCATCTGAGGGCGCGTTCTCTAAATACACCGTCGAAATCAATCAGGAAGAACCCTACAAAGGTCAAGAGCGCTGGCGGCGCTACTTCACCGATGGGAAAGGCTGGCACCTCGCCTTCGACGAAGGGATGAAAAGCGATCCTCTCGTCTATCCTCAACCATTTGATCTGGAGAATTACAACACCGTGCCTCAGCCCTTCGGTGGGAACCACGATTGGTATATCGACAAGAATGGAGAGCGCAAAACGAAGAACTCCAACAGCTATCCCAACTGCTTCACCGTTCGCCCCTCTCTCAACTGCTACATGTTCGGAAACTACCAGTCACTCGGGAATCTCTACGCGCAAAAAGGCGACGCTTCCAAGGCGAAAGAATATGCCGAACGAGCCGAGAAACTTCAGGAGCAAATCGTGAGCGCGCTCTGGCATAAGCCTGCCAGCAATGACAAGCACGTCTATTATGAGAAGCGCGGCGCTATCAATGATCCCTTTTTCTACTCACGTCTCTCCGGTGATAATCTCTACACTGGAGACGTCGGCGATCCACTAGGGATCATTCGGGAGACGGTTGGTTACACGCCTTGGTATTTCAACATGCTCCCTGAGGAAGACGCGCAATACGATATTGTTTGGAAACAATTGGCCGATGAAATGGGCTTCAAGCAACCCTTCGGAATGTCCACCGCCGAGTATCGTCACGACTTTTTCAACGAGATGTCCTACGGCTGGAATGGCCGCGGTTGGCCCTTTCAAAACTCGGTCGTTTACAAAGCCTTCGCCAACTACCTCCGGAATTACAAAGACTCTCGCGGTGACATCTCTGAGGAAGATCGGAAGTTACTCTACCATCACATGAGGCAATATGTAGAACTCCACGGTCGGAGACGCACCATCGGCGAATGGTATCTCCCCCGCACCGGAGGCTACCGCATGCCGGGCGGTGGCGACGTTGTGCAAAGCTCCCCCGCGATGGGCAAAGGTTTCGGTGACGTGCAGGACTACTTCCACTCCACCTTCCCCGACATGTTGATCGAGGATTTACTCGGCTTCCAATCCAAGCACAAAAAAGAATTCACCGTTCACCCTCTGCTTCCTGAGGACGAATGGGACTACTTCTATTTGGGAGACCTGCGCTACCACGATCATGAGGTCGACATCCTTTGGAAAAAAGACTGGGACGAGAGCAAGCCCGGCAATCAATCCAAGCTCATCGTCTGGATTGATGGCAAGCGGGCTGCTGAAAGCTCGAAGTTGACACGCGCCTTGCAAGTTCCACTCCCTTGACGTAAGACCATTTCTCCGCTCCGCTTCCTAACTGGTCATGTTACTATTTATCTTTAAAATGGGCATCCCATTTG
>JAKMEV010000245.1:0-2834 GCA_022425785.1 Akkermansiaceae bacterium
CGCTTGAGGATTTCAATCCCGAGAAACCGAGGGATGCCAACCGGGCCCGGATCAAACAATTGACCTTTAAGCCTGATGGGCACACCGACGAGCCGATTAAGGTTTGGTCTGGTGATACCTTGATGGACCTCGAGAAGTACCAGGCCTTGAAGATGAAGATCGTGACCATCGATGGAAGAGAATACCTCCTCGTGGAAGAGGGCGAATTCAGTAACCGGCACAAGCCGGACTGGAAATCAAAGTGGATTGTCTTGAAGAGGCAGTAAGTCCGAAGAGGTGATGAGAAGATCAATCGTTTGTGGTGCCCTGATGTTGGGTGGTTTGACCGGTGCACAGGATGTGAAGCCGGGATATGTCATTGATGAAGACACCGGGATTATCCTGCCGAAGGGTTTCGATGCCGAGATTCTCTATGATATTCCGAAGTCGCAGGGGTCCTGGGTTGCGATGGCCTTTGATCCCAGGGGCCGGCTTATTGTTTCAGACCAAGACAGCGAGGGCGTGTTTCGCGTGACACTTCCGACCGAAGGAAAAGAGATCGCCGTTGAGAGCCTCAAGGGTTTTCCCTATGAGCCGGTGCAGTGGGGGAAGCGTCGTGTCGGTGGCGCGCTGGGGTTTCTTTACGCTTTCGACAGTCTTTACATGACCACGATGACGGGCTTTTACCGCTGTCGTGATACCGATGGAGACGATCAGTTCGACGAGTTCAAGTTGCTCAAGAAATTGCAAATGGGCTACGAGCATTCGGCCCATTCGGTGATCAAGTCGGAGGACGGAAAGGCGCTTTATCTGGTGAGTGGAAACTACGGCCGGATTCCGAAAGGGATTTCTTCGAAGCAGCCGTCGGTTTGGGAAGTTGACTCGCTGCTGCATCCCATGCCCGATGCGATGGGGCACGCTGTGAGCATCAAACCTCCGGGTGGTTGGGTCTGCCGGATTTCTCCGGACGGGGAAGACTGGGAGATGATTGCTTCGGGGTTTCGGAATCCTGTCGATTTGGCGATCAACCGGGAAGGGGAGATGTTTACCTTTGATTCTGATTTGGAATTCGACGTCGGAAGCCCGTGGTATCGTCCGACGCGAATCAATCATGTGGTTTCGGGCGGTGAGTTCGGTTGGCGCACCGGAACGGCAAAATGGCGCGAGTATTTTGCGGACAGCAATGGCTCGGTTCTCGATGTGGGGCCGGGATCCCCGACCGGGATTAGCTTTGGGCATCACTCGTTGTTCCCGCCTCAGTATCGCGATAAGCTCTTCGTGTGCGATTGGACTTTTGGAACAATCTTCACGGTTGAATTGGAGGAGAAGGGATCAAGTTATGAGGGGACGAAGAAAGAATTTCTGAGCGGGACGCCTTTGAACATTACCGCGATGCGTTTTGGTCCCGACGGCCAGATGTATTTTCTGACGGGGGGACGGAATACGGACTCAAAGCTCTATCGTATCAACTACACCGGACCGAAGATCAAGGGCATGGTGAGGAGCTTGAAAGCCAATCAGGGAATGCGTGATCTGCGTCATCAGTTGGAGAAATTCCACGGCTCAAATGAGGGCGGTCAGGCTGCGGTGGAAAAGGCGTGGCCGCATTTGTCGCACGATGACCGAAACATTCGCTATGCTGCAAGGATGGCGATCGAGAATCAGGATGTCGCGTTGTGGAAAGATCGGGCCTTGCAGGAAACGAATCCGCGAGCAGTGATTTACAGTTCAATCGCGATGTCGCGTCAAGGTGAAGCGTCGCTGAAGAAGTTGCTCACGTTGGATTTTGCGGCCCTGAAAAAAGAAGACCAGCTGGCTTGGTTGCGAGCTGCGTCGCTTTGTTTCATTCGCCTGGGCGAAGCTGAAGAGATGCATGCGAAGAAAGTGATCGGGATTTTGGATCCGCATTTCCCGGCGAAGGATGATGACTTGAATTCCGAGTTGTGTCGTATCTTGAGTGATCTCAATGCGCCTTCGGTGGTGGAGAAGACGATTGCCTTGATGAAGGCGACCAAGACCAAGGCGATGGCCTACGACAAGGAGATGTTGAAGCGGTCCGAGTATGGTCAGGAGATTTTGAAATCAATGGCCAACACGCCGAACGTGGAGAACATTCACTACGCCTATTGCCTGCGCCGGGTGCAAGAGGGTTGGACGCTGGAGTCACGGAAGTTCTACTTTTCCTGGCTCAAGGACACCATGACCAAGAGTGGCGGGAAGAGTTTTGTGGGGAGTATCCGAGCGATTCGGGAGGACGCCATTAAGCACCTCACGAAAGAAGATGCAGCAGCGGTGTCATGGTTGCTGGGCGATGTCGAGACGGTGGACTTGGGCAAGCTTCCAGTCGCGAATGGTCCGCCGGTGGCTTGGACAGTGGATTCGGCGATGGCTTTGTTTAAAGAGGATCTTCATGGACGCAATTTTGAGAACGGGAAGAAGATGTTCTCTGCGGGTCGATGCATTGCCTGTCACCGCTTTCAGGGCGAAGGCGGATATAGTGGTCCGGATTTGGGATCGGTAGGGCAGCGCTTCTCTATCCGGGATATGCTGGTTTCGATTTGCGAGCCGAGCGATTCCGTCTCCGAGCAATACTACGCTAGCCTGGTGAAACTGAAAGATGGCGGGAGTTTGTATGGTCGGATCATATACAAAAACGACAAGGAGATCGCGGTGGCGCCGAATCCCTACAACCTCGGTGAGCTGGTCAAGAAGTCGGCCGCTTCGGTGAAGTCGATCGAGCCCTCGCAGATTTCCATGATGCCTCCCGGAATGATTGCCTCAATGAACAAGGATGAATTGGGAGACCTCATGGCTTACTTGATTTCCGGCGGGAATAAAAAGCACGCGGTGTTTCA